>JBGQLF010001123.1:0-4161 GCA_041499985.1 Gemmataceae bacterium | reverse complement strand
GGTTGGCCTACGCGGTACTCCTTGGGGTCGATTTGGTCGCCGCAGCCTGGCTCTACGACCCGCTGATGAATCGCGCCCCCCAACCGTGGCTAACGCTTCAATTCCGCGCTACGGCCTTTTGCCTAATGCACGTGCTGGTTAGCATGGGCCTGATCCTGGCCATCACCCCGTGGCGCGAAAGCCTGCGCAGCTGGATCTGGCGTTTTCGCGGCCGGCTCCCTTGGCTGTGGGATGTCTGGATCCATGATCGCTCGGAAAACACCCTGGCTCTGCTCACCTTCTGTGGCATCGGCCTCGCGAATCTGCTGCTGCTCGTGGTATTACCTCTGGGGACAAATCCGGATTGGCACGCCGTCATCCCTCCCGCTCTGGCGGCCGTTTTCTTGATTCTCGCCTTCGGCGCCCTGCATCAGTGTTCGGTCTTTCTCGCGGGACGCAGTGGTACTGTCACGTCCCTCTTGTTCGGGATGATTCTGGTTGTTCTTCCGCATATGGTGGGACGGTATTATCAAGTCGATCTGCTGCTCGCCCTCAGTCCGAGTGCGCAGTTTGTCCGCTGGCTCGCCAATTCGACCGAAGTGTTGGACCTGGTGCCGCTGTTGGTCTTGTATGGCTTGTTGTTGGGCGGATGCTGGTTCGCCCTGCGTCGCTGGATGTGGCTGTCGGAGAAGGCCGTCGATCTCAAGCTGCGGCAAATGGGTGTGAGCAAGGCGGCGGGATGAGAGGGACCCGTGGATGCGTGTGCTCGTCACTGGCGCGAGTGGCCAACTCGGTGGTTATCTCCTGCGCGAACTGGCCAAGCAAAAGACGCCGGTCGTGGCGTGGAGCGGCTCAAGCTCGGGCCAACGGTTTGACATGCCCTTGCAGCCCGTGGAGCTGGCAAACCCGGATCAACTGGCCGCCGCCTTCCGCGCCGCTCGGCCAACGCTCGTACTTCATACCGCGGCCCTTTCCACCGTGGCGGTGTGCTGGCGGGAGCCCGAACGGGCCCAGCAGATCAACACCCAGGCTAGTGCCCAGTTGGCGGAGCTGGCCCTCGAGGCAAAGGCCCGGCTCCTCCTGGTGTCGACGGACCTGGTGTTCGATGGCGAACGGGGCGGGTATCGCGAAGAGGATTCGCCGGTACCGCTGTCGGTGTACGGCCGCACCAAAGCCGCCGCGGAACCCGCTGTGCTCGCCCTGCCTCGGGGCATCGTGGTGCGCGTCAGTTTGCTCTATGGGCCGACCGTGGTCGGTCGTCCGTCCTTTTTCGATGAGCAGATCGCCGCACTCCGGGAACACAGGCCGATCACGCTCTTCGCGGACGAATGGCGCACTCCCCTCAGCTTCGCGACCGCGGCCCGAGCTCTGCTGGCCATCGTCCGGTCGGACGTTCACGGCCTTCTCCATCTGGGCGGCCCGGAGCGGATGAGCCGTGTGGACATGGGACAGCGTCTGGCCGCTTACCTCGGCGCCGATCCCTCTTGCATTGTCGCTGTCTCACGCACGAGCATGACTTCGGGGGAACCCCGGCCGCGCGATACGTCGCTGGACTCCGCGCGCTGGCGTGCTCTCTTTCCCAGCCAGCCCTGGCCTCGCTGGGAAGAGGCCTTGGCAGCGGAAAGCCTCTGATTCCTGCCGCTGCTGCAGGAACTGGAAGCATTGCAAGACAGTTGCTTACGGGACCTCTCGTCCACCTCCGGCCAGGAATCTTACGGCTGAAACCACGGATCCTCTTTGATGGCTTTCAGGCACTCGTCCACGGACAGGCCCGGGTACAGTTCAACCCACTGGCCGGTGTGCCGCTGGAAGGACAGGTTGAATTTGCCGTTGCCCTCGTACTCCATGCGCGCAAACTTGGTCTCGAAAGTGGGCGAGAGGGCGTGTGGACCATGGCTGCGGTAGATGGAGATGAAGTAGCACTTGGAGCCGAGCCACTTAGTCGAAATGTCCACGAGGTAGTTCAGTTGATGGCCTTTGGGCGGCGGCTCGATGTGCTTGGGCTTCAGGATGTTCTCGATCAGGTCGCTCGCCTTGTGATCGACTTCCTGCTTGATCGCTCGCAGGACGAGGGACCGGACGGGCTCAGTCGAGTTCTTGCGGCTCTTGGCCATCGGACAGATCTCCTTGGGGGGGCCAGCTTTGCCAAAGGTGCCGAGGACTGCCCTATTTTCCCCTTCCAGAACGGGCAAAAGCGGCAGTCCTTGCCAGATGGGAAGTCCAGCCCTTCCTCGTGCGAGGGCCAAGGGGCAAAGTTACTCAGTCGCAAAAGTCCTCGCCGGACGCAAGCCGACACTGCCGAATGGCATCGCCGGCATATACCAGAACCGGACGGCAGAACGCACCCAGACAGCAGGATCCCAGTACGAGCCGCCACGCCAGACACGCTTTTGAATCCCATCGATGATCAATCGATTATCTTCATTATCTTCTGTGATTCCTCCATTCTTATTCACAACATCTTCCTTGTATCTTTCCTGACACCAAGTCCAGACATTTCCGTGCATGTCAAATAGCCCGAAATCATTCGGCTTCAGACTTCCCACTGGCCAACTGCGGCTTTTGGAAGAGCTTTGGTTCCACCCATACTTCCCCAGCAGTTCCTCGGACGCGCCATAATACCTGCCCATAAGCGATCCGGAACGGCACGCATATTCCCACTCCGCTTCCGTGGGCAAGCGGTAGCCGGTACGCCGCAGGTAATTCGGTACGAGGCTCATGCCCTCCTCGAACCTACCCTTATCATTCGGTTTGTAACACCACTCCTCCTCGGGCAATCCCTCCTGCATGCTCAACCAGTTGCAATACTCCGCCGCCAGATACCACGTTAGGTAGTTCACCGGGCAATCGTCTGAGGGCGCGAACAGTTTTAGGTAAGCGTGGCCCATGCGAAACCGCTGGAATTGCTCGACCGTCACCGGCTTGGCGGCGATGGCAAACGTCCGGCCAATCCGCTGGAGGTGCAGCCGTTCCCGGTCATCCCCTTCCCAGTCATCCCTTCCTGCTTCAGTGGGTGGCGATCCCATCAGGAACTCCATCGGGCCTGGCAGGACGACCATCGTCTGGCCCTGCCCGTTGATGTACCATTGCGGCGTCGGTTTGTCCTTGCCCTTCGCCATCCTCCGACGGATGCGTTCGAGTCTCTGCTCCCGCTGCGGCTTGTCCTTGGCCCACTCCTCGTCGATCTGCTTGAGCCATCGGTCCTGCTTCCACTGACGCAACAACCATTCAGCCGCTCCACGAAGACCCGGATCGGCGGCCGTGCGGTAGACCTCCCGCAGTTTCTCCACCACCAAGGCCCGCTCACTCGGCGGGAATTCCTTCTCCCCAAACTCTCCCAAACTCAACACCAGGGCACGCCGAATCGTTACGTTAGGCTCTTCATCGAGGCGCTTGACGACAGTCCTGACATCAGCACCCATCGGGCCGAGGCGATGGATGAGATAGCTCCGCACCCTCGGATCGGGACTGTGCTTGAGCAACGGCCAGACCTCTGCGGCCTGGTCCATCCTCAAGAGCGCCACGGCCGCATTCGCCTGCCGCTTGGCCAGACGCTCTCTTTCCTCTTCCGCCTTCTGCGAGGTAAGGGCCGTGTGGATCGTTTCTTGAAAAACCGCCAGCGCACGTTCCCGCCGAGCTGCCACCGCCGGATAAAGGACAGCGAATGGCTTGGCGTCGGCATCCAGGAGCAGATTGGCCAGCATGCCGGCTTGGTCGCTGGCATAGTCGGCCAGAATGGTGATGGCGAAGGACCGTTCGGATTCCGGTCGCTCTCGATTCCGGTAGGCTTCGGTCAGCGGGCCGAACAACCGCTCCCGAACCGGACGTAACATCTCAAGCAGAGGCAGGTAGTGGCTGGGGTTCCGTTGCACGGCGGCGAGCAGTTGGTCCGTAACAAACGGCGCGGCCGTCTGCCAGCGTGTGTCCTTGGCGTCCCCGCCAGGATCGTAGGTCGCCAACACACACGCCGCCCGCAAACGGCGCTCCGGGTCCTGTTGCGCCTGGCCCAACACGCTCCAGAGCCGCTCCACCAAGTCGCCCCGATACCCCACGAGGGCCTCTCGGATCACCGGCAACTCCATGGGCCCGGCGTCCAACAACCGCTCGTAGAGGTAGTCCACCTGGGTCGGGTCGGCGTCCACGAGGGCCAGGCTGGCGCGCAGCCGGTGCTCCGGGTCGGCC
>JBGQLF010001122.1:0-4163 GCA_041499985.1 Gemmataceae bacterium | reverse complement strand
GGCATGTGGGATGAGGAGGACGGCTTCTTTTACGACGTCCTCCGGTTGCCGCACGGCGCGGCCCAGCGCTTGAAGATTCGCTCGATGGTCGGCCTGCTTCCCCTCTGCGCAGCCACCACGATCGAGATGGGCCACCAGAGGAAGTATCCCGAAATCATCCAGCGTTTCCAGTGGTTCCTCGAGGCGCGTCCGGAACTGGTTGCCTTCATCCACGACCCGAGAAAACCCGGCGCCAATGGCCGCGTGCTCGCCGCCATCCTGGATGAAACCAAGCTCCGCCGGGTGCTGTCCACGATGCTCGACGAGAACGAGTTCCTCAGCCCCTACGGCATCCGCTCGCTTTCCCGTTATCATGCCGAGCATCCCTTTGTCTTCCATGTCGGGGATCAGGAATATCGAGTTTCCTATCTGCCGGCGGAGTCCGATAGCGGCATGTTCGGCGGCAATTCGAACTGGCGGGGGCCAATCTGGATGCCCATGAACGTCTTGATTATTCGGGCGCTGCTCCAGTACTACCTCTACTATGGCGACAGTTTCACGATCGAATGCCCCACGGGTTCGGGGAAGCGCTTGACCTTGGTACAGGTGGCGGAAGAGATCGCGCATCGGCTCGCTCGGATCTTTCTCCGGGACCAAGATGGCCGGCGGCCGGTTTACGGGGACAGCCAGAAGTTTCAGGAAGATGCTCACTGGCGCGATTACATTCTCTTCTACGAGTACTTCCACGGTGACAATGGGGCCGGACTCGGGGCCAGCCACCAGACCGGATGGACGGGGACCATTGCCCGAGTCATGGAGGTCTTTGCCACCATCCAGGGAAATGCTGGAAGGCCGAGCCGGAAGCGTTAGCGACGGTGCGGACGAAATCCGTCGCTAACGCTCTGGGAGAAATCCTATGCTGGATATAACCTATCGCTACGACCCCCAGAACCGCAGTACGGTCGCGCCTCCAGCGAATGCCCAGCAAGCGTGTCGTCTCCTCGAAGCAGGCAACCGCGAATTTGCCGAGATCCTGGACCCCTTGAAAGCCGCCACGGCCCCCGTCACACGTATCATTCCCTTCGACTTGCGGGATCTGGGAGTGGCTGACGACACGGATGCCGCTCCCGAACAACGGCCGTTCGCGGTCGTTCTGGGATGCTCCGATGCGCGCGCACCGACGGAACTGGTCTTCAACCAAGCCTGTAATTCCCTCTTCGTAGTGCGTGTGGCGGGCAATGTTCTCGGCAGTGAGTGCCTTGGCAGCATTGATTACGCGCTCCATCACCTCGGCGCGAGCGTCAAGGTGCTGGTAGTGCTGGGCCACAGCGGCTGTGGGGCCGTGACCGCGGCGGTCGATGCGTTCCTGCAACCGGGGCGCTATCTGGATGTCGCTCCCTCCCACCCGTTGCGCGCCGTCGTGGACCGGTTGCTGCTACCCGTGCGCGGGGCTGCCAAGGCCCTGGAGCTGGCCTGGGGGCCCCAGGTGGCGTCCCGGTCGGGCTACCGGCGTGCCTTGATCGAAGCGGCCGTGACGCTGAATGCGGCCCTCACGGCCGAGACACTCCGGCAGGAGTTCCGTGGCCGTCTCTCCCCCGACACGGAGGTGGTGTACGGCGTGTACAACCTGGTGACCCGCCGAGTACAACTACCGACCAGTAACCCCCTCGAAGTCTGCCTGGCGCGAACAACCGAGGGGATGGAAGGACTCTACCAGCTCGCGGGCGAGCTGACGCGAAGCGACGCTATCCGCGTGCTGCTGGGCGACGAGACAGGAGGAGACCCGGCATGATCCTAGGTCTCCGGTTGCTCATCCCGCCGCCGTTACTGGTCGGCCCGCGCCTCTTCGTCGTCGTCGGCGTCGTTGCCTTGTACACCGCCGTGGTCGCGCTCCTGGATAACCTCCTTCACCTTGGCCCGTTGTCGCGCTGGGACGCGGAGCTGACCGCCGTGAACGCTCTGATCCTGGGCACGCTGCTGACTTTCCGGATCAACGAGGCGAAGCGGCGGTGGTGGGAGGCACGGACGTTGTGGGGGCAATTGATCAATGATCTCCGCAACCTGGCCCTCAAGGCCAACTCCCTGGCACGCCTCGAACCGGCACAGCAGAAGCGGTGGGGTTTGCTCCTGGTGGCGTTCGCCGAAGCGCTCCAGCGACACCTGCGCGGTGCCTGCAAGTTGCAGGAGATTCCTGGGTTCGCAGACGATCCCCACCGACCAGACCACGTCCCGCTCTATGTCGCTGGCCTCATTCAAGTGGAGGTCACGGCCTGGCAGCGAGACGGCAAGCTGGTCGAAACGGGTCTGTGGCTGCTGGACATCCACACGTGCAACTTGATGAACATTTGCGGTGGCTGCGAGCGCATTCAGACCACGCCCGTGCCGAGTTCCTTCCGGGCTCTGCTCCACCACGGCCTCTGGTTAAACGCGATCCTGGCACCGCTCTTCCTCGTGCCGCAGGCCAGCTACTGGAGCGTTTTGATCATCGCCGTTTCGACCTACTTCGTCATGGGGATCGACCTGGTCGCGGTCCATATCGAAGAACCGTTTGGGAGCGATGGCGACGACCTGCCGCTGGAGGCGTACTGCCGGTCCATCGACCAGTCCGTGAGCCAGGTAATGCAAAGGCCCGGTTAGACCGGTGGGGGAGGCCAAATTCCTGTCCAACTGGCAGAAAAATGCTTGTACTCGTCTTATCGGTAGTTTAACAATTCGCAATGGGCCCGGTGACAGCTCCTGATTCGCACCAACCTGAGGGCTGCATGCTGAAGCCTGTTCTGGACAGCGTTGTCCCGGCTTCGTACTCCGACGTCGAGGATCTCGAACGGCGGATTCAGGAGCGCGTGCGCTTACTGGAGCAGTTGGACGAGCGCATGCGGTTCGAGACGCTGCTCGTGGACCTGTCGGCCGCCTTCGTGAAGCTGCCTGCTGTCGAGGTCGATACGCAGATCGAGTACGGCCTGCGACGGATCGTCGAGTTCCTGGGCATCGACCGGAGCAGCCTTGGCGAGTTTTCGGAAGCCGCCGGAGGACTTCGGGTCACGCACTCCTACGTGGTTCCGGGGTGCCCACCTTTCCCCCGCATTATCCTGGAGGACCAGTTTCCCTGGTATGCGGAGCGGATCCGCCGAGGGGAGATGCTTTGCTTCTCACGGCTGCCCGACGAGGCACCGGCCGAGGCCGTACCGGAACGGGAATACTGTCTCCGGTTCGGGTTCAAATCCAACCTCACGATTCCCCTCCAAGTGGGGGGGGCCGTATTGGGTGCGATAGCGTTCGGCTCTTTCCGGGTCTACCGACCCTGGCCGGACGAACTGGTCCAGCGTCTCCGGTTGGTCGGCGAAATCTTCGCCAACGCTCTGGCACGCAAACGAGCGGAAGAAGAAACCCAGCGACTCCGGGAGCAGCTGGCCCGCGTCGCCCGCCTCACGACGATGGGTGAACTGGCCGCCGCGATCGCTCACGAAATCAATCAGCCGCTGTGCGCCATCGTCAGCAATGCCCAGGCCACCCAGCGCTTTCTGGCGGCCGGCGCCACGGACGTGGGCGAGGTGCGGGAGATCCTCCAGGACATCGTCGCCGACAGCCGGCGGGCCAGCGAGGTGATCGGGCGAATCCGTACGTTGCTCCAAAAGGGCGAGTCCCAACGAACTCCGCTCGACCTGAACGATGCCATCCGTGAAGTAGTCGCCCTCATGCAGCATCAGCTGACGCGAAAAGGCATCGCTCTCTCCCTCAACCTGGCGCCGAGATTGCCACTGGTGCTCGGAGATCGCGTCCAGCTCCAGCAGGTTGTGCTCAACTTAATGGTCAACGCCATCGATGCGCTGGACCAGGTCGCCGCCGGACCTCGGGAGCTGTCCCTTCTCTCGGCCCCGACGGCCGGCGAAAAGGTCGCGGTGTCGGTGCGGGACTCCGGTCCAGGGATCCCCGCCGAACAGCTCGAACGCGTCTTCGACTCCCTCTTCACCACCAAGCCGGGTGGCATCGGGATTGGTCTGACGATCAGCCGGTCGATCATCCAGGCTCACGACGGCCGCATCTGGGCTGACCCGAAGACCGGCGGCGCGACCTTTCATTTCACCCTTCCCGCCCTGAGAGAACCCGCGCCATGACGGACGCCGTTCCCATCGTGTTCGTCGTCGATGATGACGCCTCGGTCCGCAAGGCCGTGGCCCGGTTGC
>JBGQLF010001121.1:0-4169 GCA_041499985.1 Gemmataceae bacterium | reverse complement strand
TCGGACGAAGGCCAGGTCAGCCATCTGTTTCAGGCGGCGGTCGAGGCTTTTGGGGGCGTGGACATTCTGGTGGCGGCGGCGGGTATCGCGCCTTGGGCAGCCGTAGCAGACACCGACATCACCCTCTGGAACCAAATCATCGGCACGAACCTGACCGGAGTGTTCTTGTCCTGCCGAGCCGCTATTCCCCTGATGAAGGCCCGCGGCGGTGGATCGATCATCAACCTTGGCTCGACCAACTCAGTGGTTGCCGAACCCGATCTGGCCGCCTACTGTGCCTCAAAGGGCGGGGTGATGATGTTGACGCGCTCGATTGCGCTCGATTACGGAAAGGACAACATTCGGGCCAACTGTTTGTGCCCAACCTGGACTGAAACTCCGTTGGTGGCCGGGTATTTCGACAGCCAACCCGACCCGCAAAAAGCCCGCGACGAAGCGGCACAGCTGCACCCATTGAAGCGTTACGCCAAACCCCAGGACATCGCCAGCGTCATCGTCTTCCTAGCGTCACAGGAATCGTCGATCATGACCGGATCCTTGGTGATGGCCGACGGTGGATTCACAACGATCTAGTGGACAGTTGTCAGCAATACGGAGAGTCGGGAGGGTAGCCAGATGAGCGATGCGACTATCGGAAAGCCGAGTGCCACCAAAAGTGTCTTTCTACGGCCGTCGTCCGGCCTCGTGCGGGCTTTTACCTGGTGGGATGGCCTCATCTATAACATTTACGCGATCAGTGTCGTCGCCGCCTGCACGCTGATTTTTAGTCTGACGTTCGTGTTCCCGGGCGCCAACCTTCCGCTGGGCATCGTGATCGCCTGCCTGGCTTTCGTACCCGGATGCGTCGTGTACGCAATGCTCACGACGGTAATGCCTCGAGCGGGCGGAGACTATGTGTGGCAAAGCCGGATTCTGGGCGGTTTCTGGGGGTTCTGGTTCGTCTTCTTTCCTCTCGCGATCGGCGCAACGATCTTCATCGTGAGCAATGTTCTACCCGGCGCCGTAGCTTTCATTTCGCCCCTGGCTCACGTGGTCGGAAACTTGACTGGCATCACCGCGCTCGAGGATTTCGGTAACTGGATCGCGACAAGCGCCGGTCAGTTCTGGTTCTTCGTCGTTTTCCTCGCATGGGCGGCGTTCGTTGTCGGCTCGGGCATGCGCTTCTATGCCCAGGTTCAGCGCTACCTGTTCATCATCGGAATGATTGGTCTCATCACCTGGCTCGTGGGCATGCTGATCACCAGTCGGGAGACGTTCACCTCGAACTTCAATTTCATCCTCTCGAATCAGTACCACTGGGGTACCGCCGATGCCTACAGCAAGGTTCTCAGCGACGCGAAAAAGGCCGGATTCGGCGCCGTGTCTTTGTCACAGACCAATCTGGGTGACACTCTCCTGATCGGTCCCATCCTTGCCTATATTTTTGCCGGCGTGTTTTGGGTTGGGAATCTGTCTGGCGAGATTGGCGGGGTGCGCCAGTTCCGGCTCAGTATGCGAATTTACGTGGGAGCCATCCTGTCCGCCATGGTCATCTGCGGGTTGCTCGCGCTCCTGATGATCAACATGGTGGGAAATGAGTTCTACACGTCGGCTGCCTACCAGTGGTGGGCCGGTGGCGGGTCGAGTTACATTCCTGTGGCTCCGTGGCTGACCTTGTTTCTAATGTCGATTAGTCAGAGCCCGATCTGGTGGATCTGGGTACTGCTGACCTTCGGCTGCTGGTTCATGATCTGGCCGACCAACAACATCGTTGGCGGCACTCGCTACGCCTTCGCCATGGCGTTCGACCGCATTCTGCCGGCACGCATTGCCAGCGTGACCGGAAAAAACAGCCCAATCTTCGCGATTGGGGTATACGTCGTAATCTCGCTGGTAATGGGATGGCTCTACTTCTTCGGAAACCTGGCCAGCATCATCCTTGACCAGGCCATCCTGCTGACGGCGGGCTTCGCAGTGACAATCCTCGCTGGGACACTGTTCCCTTACCTACCTGCCACTCGGCAGCGCTACTTCGATTCTCCAATTGGAAAGTACAAGGTCGCCGGGCTACCGCTGATCAGCGTAATGGGCGTCTTGAGCCTGATTTACTTCGCCTTCTTGCTCGGCGAGTACGCATTCAACCCCACCTACGGGACGAACAATGTGTCTTCGGCAGAATTCCTCGCCGGTGGGATGGTCGTGTCAGCGATTCTCTACTTTGGCATGCGAGCCCTCCGAAAGCGCCAAGGGGTCAACATGAAGCAGATCTATCAGGAGGTTCCCGAAGAGTAGCTGCCTCCCATGCAGCTCTATTTCTGTACGGACATACACGGCTCGGACAAGATGTGGAGAAAGTTCCTATCCGCCGAGAAGTTCTACGGCGCTACGGTGTCGGTGCTGGGAGGCGACGTGGTCGGCAAAGGCCTCGTCGCCATCCATCCAAATGGAAAGGGATACTGGACTGACTTCCTCGGAGAGCACATTAAGGTCCGCGCAGGTGACGAACTCGACGACCTCCTGCGCAAGATCCGCACCTTCGGCATGTACCCGGTCGTGGCGACAGACGAGGAGGTGCACCAGTGGGAAGTGGACCCCGGTGTCTACGAGTCCACATTCGAAAACGCCGTGACCGATTCACTGCATCGCTGGCTGACCGAGCTCGCGAGGAGAAGGACCGCCAACACGCGCATCGTCGTCACCTGCGGCAATGATGATCCACGGTATGTCGATCCGATCTTTCAAGCCTGCACTGACATCGTTTTCGCTGAGAACGATGTGATCGATATCGGCGAGGGCTTCACGATGCTGAATATGGGCTGGAGCAATGTGACGCCATGGAAGACCCACCGAGAGGAGAGTGAAGAGGCCTTGACCGCCCGTATCGAGCGGCTCGCCCAGATGGTTCCCGACATGAATCGAGCAATCTTCAACATCCACGTCCCGCCCTACAACAGCGGGCTTGATAACGGTCCGGAGCTCGACAGCGAACTGCGACCGACACCAGGGCACACGGTACCGGTCGGGAGCAGGGCCGTCCGTGAGGGGCTCCTGAAGTTCCAGCCGATGCTCTCACTGCACGGGCACATCCACGAGTCCCGCGGCGTCACCAAGCTAGGCCGGACGGTGTGCATCAATCCGGGAAGCAGCTATACGGAGGGTGTGCTCCAAGGTGTACTGATAACCCTGGACAGCGCCAAAGGCCTTGTCAGCTACGTTCCGACGCAGGGTTGATCTTCGGGCCCGACGCGGCTCCACTCGCGAGGAGCCGGATGACGTCATCCTTACCGAAGCCTAATTCGGAAAGCACCGCGCCGGTGTCTGCGCCCTGAATCGGAGCCGATCCCCTCGCCTGCACCGGCGTGCGCTGCATGTGCAGCGCCGATCCCATTGTCCACAAACGGCCGGCGCGAGGATGCATCGATTCGACCAAGGTCCCCCGGCTCAGCATGAATCCATCGGTGAAGAGGTCCTCGACCATCCGCACGGGACCCGAGGGGACCCCCGCGGCCTCCAAGGTGTGCAGCCAAGCATCGCGAGTCCGAGTTCCGAACGCACGCTCCAGTTCTGGGATAAGAATCCCTCGGTTGGCAACCCGATCAGGATTCTGGCGAAAGCGCGGATCGACAGCGATTTCCGGTAGCCCGATTGCGCTGCATAAAGCCCGCCAGTTGGCCTCGCTAACCACCGCGATCACGAACCATTTCCCGTCCGACGCCTGGAAGGCCTGATACGGGCAAGTGTCATCCCAGGCCGGCAGCTGCACCACCTCGGTTCCAGTCACCATTCGGTAACCCTGGGCTGCTACCAGCGACTCCAGCAGTGTCACTTCGACGAACTGTCCCTGACCTCCATCTCGCTGTCGAGACAGGAGTGCGGCCAAGATTGCCTGAACAGCCAAGCTGGCGGCAAACGTGTCGGCTACGGTTATCACAAGCAGCTCGGGATGCTGGCCGTGGCCCTGCCGATGCATCACGCCTGTCATCGCTTGAAGAATGATGTCGAGCGCAGGCCGGTCCCGAAACATCCCCTCCCGGCCAAACCCTGAGATGGAGCAATAGATAAGCCCGGGGTTGATAAGGGACGCCGACTCATAGTCGATGCCGAGCTTGGTTGCGACCCCTGGCCGAAAGTTCTCCACGACGACGTCCGCCCTGCGGATGAGCCGTTGCGCCGCGTCAACGCCCTCTTCT
>JBGQLF010001120.1:0-4170 GCA_041499985.1 Gemmataceae bacterium | reverse complement strand
GGCTCCGGCAGGAACGGGTAACTCTCGAAACCAAGAATCGCACCTTGGAAATTCTGGCTCGCCGTAAAGAGGATCTGGTGCTACGGCTGCGCAATTTTCTGACCGAGGCCCAGGCCGAACGGCGAGCGATCGAATGTGAAGTGGCCGCAGCCCTCGCCGGAACTCGAGGTTCCCAGACGGATGAGTAGCCGATGCGCCAGGATGAGCGAGAAACGCTACGGCGGTGCTTTCAGTTCCGCTGCAGCTACTGCTGCGGTCTTCCTCGGGCGGGAAGCCTTGAGGTGCCATCGATGGTCCGCAGGACCGCCAGAATTTCCTCGACCGATGCGAGTCCACCCACGCCCACATCGCCACAGGCCAACCGTTTACTCTGTGGCGCCACGATGCGCAACTTCGGGCAAGCGGTATTGATCCAGAGGATCAGGTGGTCCGCCGACACATCGGCTGAGGCAACGCCGCCGCCGGCATCCGCAGCCAGTTGGCGCAAGTGGCGTCCGGTGAGCGGATGCTCCCACATCAGCGTATTCATGGCCGGCGCCAGCACTACTGGTCGGGCCGGATCCCACGCCCGCCAGACACAGGTTAGGCAGTTGTCGGCCAACCCATTGGCCAGCTTCGCCAGCGTGTTGGCATCCAGGGGCGCGATCAGCAGCACATCCGCCCAGCGGCGCAGCTCGATATGCAACACCGGATCCTCGCGCTGATACCGCTGACCACTCTGGCGCCCGGGCCATTCGTCTTCATCGACCACGACGACCTCTGGATTCCGCTCGGGCCGCTCCGGATGCAGCGGATCGATCACCGCTGGGTCGAAGAAATACAGCGCCGCTTGCGTGGCCACCACCTTGACGTGATAACCGGCCCGCTTGAGTTCGTCGTGAAGCAACGGAGTACGGAGGGCCGCCACCGAGCCGGTGACGCCCAAAAGGATATTAGCCATCGCCGCGCTCCTTGTGTGCTTGTTCCACCAATTCCAGCAAGCGCGGTGCCAATTCCATCCGGCCAACGCGCTCGTAGGTGCCACGGACCGGTCCGAGGATGGCCCACGCCGCGGCCCCTTCCAGCGTATTGGCGACCATGAGGTCGGCGCCGGATTGGCAGCGGGACCGTTCAGCGATCCTGCGCAGCTCGTCCTCGCCGATGCCGACTTCCAACTTGAATTTGACGAGAATCCCGGAAAAGCCCCAGGAACTGCGCACCAGGTCGACGAGCTTGGGCGCGCGCACCAACCGCAGCCAGAGTTCCGGCTCGTCGCTCTTGACTTTCCCCGCCGCCCGGTCCCGCAACATGGGCGGAATGCCCGTGGTGCTTTGCCAGCATTGTTTCTGAAGATCGAAGCGGGTCTCCGGAATCGGCGCGTAGATGCCGGCCGCCAAGTAATCACTGACGGCGGCACAGTGGATCAGGGTTTGGCAGTCCGTCTGCCGTACCGCCCGTTCCATCTGCATCTGGAGGTCTTCGAAGATGCGATAGGATTGCACCTGCCAACGCTCCTGCGGCGGGGCCATCGTCTCGCGCAGCTCGGCCACGACTTCGGGATGGGAGGTGAGCAGAGTGACGGCATGGCCGCGCTCCTGAGCGTGCAGCGCGATCCGTGTACCGGTACGGCCGGTGAAGATGTTGGTGATGCAGCGCACGCGATCAATCGGCGCCAGTGTATTCCCAGCCGTCACAAGGATGTTCATCGGAACGAACCGCAGAGGACACAGCGACTCGACACCCCGAGAAGAAGCGTCGACGACCAACGTCGTTCCCTCTGTTTTTCATTCTAGTTTTTTCTCGGTGTGCCGTATCTCTGTGTCCTCTGTGCTTGGGTGGTTCGCGTTGCCATCGAAATGGGCCAGGTGCTGATTCAAGGTCTGTTCGAGGTCTGCGAAGATAGGCGTGAGGCGTGCTTGCATCGATCCAGGGTTTGGAGTGGTGCGGAGTTGCTGGAGGTAGTTGACCAATACCGCCTTGGCTTCCGGTTTGTCGCGCAGCATGAGGTGAACCCAGGCCCAGGACTCGCGATACTCGGCGGGCGTCATTTGCTGGACCTGGCTCAGGCCTTCGAGCCGTGCCAGGTCCGGATGAAAGGTCTTGCCCGGAGCGCGACAGATTTGATCCAGGTGCTGGTAGTTGACTCCCTGCTGATCCGGCGGAACCTCATAATACTCGGCCAAGCCCTCGTCCAGCCAGAGCGGCACATCGCGGAGCACGCTGTGCAGCAGGGCGTGCGTCAGCTCGTGGCGTAGGTCCTCGCGGACCCGGTCGCCCCAAAAGGTGTACACAAGCAGATCTTCCGTGCCGCCGACCGTGCGCGGCTGGGCAACAAAAAAGGCCCGCCGTTTTGGTAGTTCGGGGTACTTGGCGTGCATGAAGCGTTCGTAGCGCTCGCGATCCTCGAACAGGTACACCTGCACGACGGTATTGGCGCTGGGTAGCTGTAGCTCCTTGTAAACCTGTTCGCGCAGGTCCATCAATTCGCGAAAGAGCGGCAAGTCTCGTTTGAGCTCGAAATCGGACAGGAACACGTACTGAGAAATGCGCAACGAGCGCTTGCCGGGCGGTGCCAGAACCGCTTCCTTCTCGGGCTTGTCCAGCCTTTCGGGCGCCGAAGGGGCTAGTCGCAGCGCATGACAGCCGAGCGTCAGGACGAGACAGCAGGACAGAGGCAGAAGGAAACGACGACGAAAGGGACCAGCACAGGGCGGCGCTTGCATGGGGCCTGTTTCCTTCTTCTCTCTTCCCTGAGCGAAGCCCGAGAGGCAGGTCCGGATTGTACGTTGCCGCTCAGCAAGATACCAGAGGAGTCGGTCTTCACGTCAGCGGCCGGCTGTTGCGTACGTTGCGCGCGATCTTGGTGGCCGTGGCCTGGGCAATTTCCCGCCACCAGCGCTTCCAGCCCGAGCGCCCCAATAAGCCCCAGTGAAGATACCGCCGCAAAAAGCGCAGCTTATCGGTTCGGGTCAGGGCCGGGCTCGCGTGAAAGCTGGCATGGAGCCGGGCCAGATTCTGTACCCGGCGGCGCAAGGGTAAATGACGGTAGAGCTGCACGCCGACCAGATCGATCAGCCAGAGCGCGCCGACGGTTGCCTGTTCCGACGTGCTTGCTCGAGAATCTGGCGAGCCGTCGCACGCCCCCGGCTTACCCGCGAGGAGCAGGTTGGTCGCTTTGAGATCGCGGTGCGAGAGGTGGCGCCGGTGCAACTCCTGTACCAGACCCGCAACCTGGTCGATGCAGCAACTCAGGCAAGCGCGGCGAACGGCCGGAGAGAGTAACGTCAGGCTCTCCACGAAGTGGTGCAGGGAAACAGCATCCGGAATCTTTTCGGTGAGGAGATAGCCTTCCTGCGGCAATCCCCAGCGCCGCCGCTGGAAAAAGGCCAGGGGGCGTGGCGTGGGCAGACAGCGTTCGTGCAGGCCGTGACCGTGGAGCCACGAGCGCTGCACCGGAGAGCGTCGCAGCAGCGCCAGCCAGGGATCACTCCACCCTCGAAGGCGAAAACGTTTGTAGATGACACGCCGCACGGCGCCGTGAAGAGGCAAGTCGAATTCGGCCACCGTGGAGCTACGCGAGTCTTTCAGCAGCGTACTGCCCGGCCGAGAAAACGGCGCATCTGGATCCGCCAAGAGCTCGGCCAAGGTGGTGTCGTCGAGGTCGCGCACCGCGTAGCCGCGCACTCCGGGCGCGCACACTCGGCCGTAATAGCGGTTGGATTCGAAACAACGGCGATCGCGATGGCGCCAGAAGCGAAGGTTCGACGTCCAGGTTCGCTCTTCGAGGTCGCGAGCACGCTCCCCTGCCGGATCGTCGCCGAACGTGGGACGAGCCTGGCAATAAGCACGCCAGAAGCGCGCCCGGTCCGTGCGGTGGGCGAACAGGACAAACCAGCGATTGAGCAGGATCAGGTTCGCCCGGCTGGCTGGCCAACTTAGGGGCCGGCCGAGTCGGACCGCGTGCAGGTCGATCAAATGCAAGCGCGGTTGGTCTCCGGCATCGAGGCGCAGCAGCAGGTTGCCGGCGTGCAGGTCGTCATGGGCAATGCCGGCGTCGTGCAGACGGGCCACAAACGCGCCGAGTGCCTGCGCCAGCCGTTGCCGGATGCGTACCCGACGCGGCTGGTCCAGCTGCGGCAGAGTCCGCTCCAGGAAAACGTTCAGGGGTTCCGTCTCGTCGAGACTCCGTGT
>JBGQLF010001119.1:0-4179 GCA_041499985.1 Gemmataceae bacterium | reverse complement strand
TGGCCGTCCTTCATGAACAACACCCAACGGCCGTCCGGTGACAGCAGTGGGTTGCCGGTCAGCGCCACCTTGCGCGGCGCACCGCCCCGGGTCTTCACCGCCCAGGTAGCGCGCTCGCCGCCCTTCGGGTCGCTCGTCGGATTGGCGACCCAGCCGGTGCTGTTGGGCGTGTGGCCCCGGACATAGGCGACCACTTCGCCGTCGTCAGAAATGCTGAGGCCGGTGAGGTCGTTGCCGTCGTCCTCGTTGTTGTTGGTCAGCCGCACCGGCTTGAAGTCCGGTCCCGCGGCCGTGTAGACGTTCCGCAGGCCGCGCTCGTAAGCGATCCAGGCGATGCGATCCGCTTTCTTGGCAGAGACCAAGTCATAGGGAAAGGCCGGGCCGAGGATTTGTTCGATGGTGAATTTGTTCGCCGCGGCGGCGGAATCTGGGATGAGACTCCCGGTCAGGACGGCGACCAAGAGGCCAACCCAGAGGAGATGTTTCGGGCACATGGGGTTTCTCCTTTTTGAGCGCTAGCATCCGTTCGGGGCCAGCGAGCGTCAAGGAAAAACTCGGGCGTCATGGCGCATTAGGCCGAAAAATGGGACATCGTGTTGGCCAAATGAGGATCAATGCGTTTTTGCACGCTAACGCACACAACTGGAGTGCTCTTGCTCTGGCCCACAGCGGACGCCATACTAACGTCATGCTGGTGCACGACTTTCCGTCGCGGACGAACCAAAGCTCATACAGTCAGTCGTCAAGGCGCCTCGACTAAAGTCCATCCGACGTAAAACAATGAACTTTGCTGAGGTGATTTCTCCTTGGCGCCGGATCCTCCACCGAGCATTCTCCACCACGGGACGACGCTCCGGCGTGCCCGCAGCATCGAGGCGAATGGTCCAGACCCGAACTACCGGGAACCGGGAACCGGGCGTCTCCCTGCGGCACAGGCCTTCTCGACCGTCATCGGCGATGGACGGCCCTGCAGCACGGGTACTCCGGAAATGGCTGCACAGAACAAGCATGCGCTCTTTCCCGACGAAGGCGGCCCGGCTATCCTGGAGGTTAGCGTGCCAGCGTGGATCATGGCGATCTTCTACGCCGACCCCATCGCGGCCGGCCTGGCACGCAGCGGCGAAATCCGGTTCGAGCCTGAAAGCGGCCTCCGTGAGCTGCGGGCAGAATGGCGCAATCTCACGAAACGAGTAATTGAACTGTGACCGTCGACAACCTCTTGACGGAACTGCTGGCCGCTCCGCTAAGTCCAGACTGGACCGTCGAAGCACTTGCGGAACAATTGCTTGGGGCCCTCGCAGCCCGGCGCTCCGAGGAAGCGCAGGAGTTCGTTCTCGACGCGGACGCTACCGCAGACCGGCAATCCCGTCGGGTGCTCAGGCCGCTTCTCGCCTGCCTCGCCACAAAATCGGCCGCTGAGGCCGGCACGGCTGCCAACCTGTACGGCGGCCGTCTCTCCTTCCAGCGACAGGGTCCCGAAGGACCGGTGTGGATCCTCGGCCAGTTCGAGAACAGGCCAGGAACGGCGCGCGTGGTCTTCCGCCGATCCACCTTACCGCCACAGAATTCCGAACCTACCGTCCCACAGGCTCCCGTCCTGGAGAGCACGGCTTCCCATCACGGTCCCGCGCCAAGGGGCGTCTCCAAGCTAGCCAATGAACTTTCAACGCGGACGCCAACCTGATCGCGCACTCCTTGCTGAGAATCGCCGAGCCCACAAAGATTGTAAAACGCTCCGATAAAGTGTATATCGTGATTCTCGAAAAAGCACGATGTCCCCTTTTTCTTCCCGCGACGTTGCAGTCACTGGAAGTTGCAGGCGCGACCGTTATGTCCCGACCTCGGCAGACCCAATGGGGACTCCGTGCCGTGGTCCGAGACCCAGATGGACGGTGGATCGAACTCTACGAGAACCGAGGAGGAAAAGGCTCCACTTTGGTAAGCTGATCGCGAGGAGGAAACCGGAAGGAGGAAACCAGGACATCCGCCGAAAAATGGGATATCGTGATTTTCGAAAAAGCACGATATCTCCCCTTTCCCCCCTGGGGTTACTTTCAGGGGAGTGTTCGGTCACCGACTTGGAGAGGTAAGCGAATGTCTGACCAGGACTTCGATCTAAGCGACATGGATCCGCGTTTGTTTTCTGCCCAGGTCCTTGTCCGTCACAGGCAAGAACAATACGAGCGGTTCACTCGTGAGATTCGCGTTGCAATCGGCAATTCGTCGAGATTCAACGATTTGCTGGGCTACAAGCGGTTTATGAGGATGGCGTTGTTTCAAGGGATCGAGATGCAGGGAGACAACCTTTGGGATGCGCTCAAACTGAGGAAAGGTGAATCATTGTTTGAATTGGGACCAGGCTATGGCCTTTTGGCGATCAAAGCGGCATTGAGCGGTCTTCGGGTCGTCGCTGTTGAGCACCCCAAGTCACACTACCTTCCTCAACTTCGGGAAACGATCTCGCTGGTGCAGAATTCGATCAACAATGCCGAAGGCCAGGTGGAACTCCTTGAGGGTAATATCCTCGCATCAAACCTTCAAGAGAAACTGCGGTCAGAACACAGAAGTTCCTTTGACCACATTGCTGCGCTCGATGTTCTTCGCCCTGGGTTTTGGGACAATCTTGGGGCATGGGCCGCGATGGTCATGAACGAATCCCTTGGACCCGGTGCCGGCAAGCCCAAGTACGGCATTTACAAGAAACGGGACGTGAAGTCAGTGCTAAAGCTCTTTGTCGACTTGAAGAGAGCGACCAAAGGAACGCTCTTGGTCAACCATACGTTGAGCTTGGAACGCACGAACCAACAGGTTGATTCCGGTGATCTCAACTCATCGGTTCCCTTTCGTGAAATACCCTACCTGGAGGACTTCTTCAAGCAGGGAGGGCTCAGCCCTGTTTCAAGCGAGCGGGCGCCAACGACGAGGACCCCTCTTCATGCGGCCAAATTGTACCGGTTCGCGCACCCAGAATCGTGACGTCTTGGGGAGTGGAAAAAGGGACAGCGTAGGGAAAGAGAAAGAGGGCATGGCTCGTTCTCCAGAACGAGTCGCGCCCCCTTCACCAGACCAGAATCAAGGAAAAGCAGGACCCAGGGTCGGCGACCGTCGCCAAGGAACCATCGAGTTGACGTTCCGGGAGTAGGTTGGCATGGAGGTTCCTGTCCTTCCAACGAGCAAGTACTTGGAGGTCGGACATGCCGGAAATCAGCCGCTTCTTCGGCATGGTCATTGCTATGTACTACAATGACCATGCGCCGCCCCACTTCCACGTGCGGTATGGCGAGCAACGAGCAGTAATCGGCATTGACCCGCTCGCGCTGCTGGAAGGTCGGTTGTCGCGCAAGGCCCGTGCCTTGGTGCTGGAGTGGGCGGCTGTTCATCAGGCTGAGTTGATGGCCGATTGGGAACTGGCGCGTCAACAGGCTCCGCTGAATCCGATCGATCCTTTGGAGTAAAGCCGTGTTGAAAGATATCGTGAGTGTTCAGCCGCTCGACGGCTATCGCCTGAAACTGCGGTTCGAGGATGGAGTCGAGGGCGTGGTGGACGTGGCCCAGTGCGTACCGTTGACCGGCGTCTTCGCTCCCCTGCGCGACCGCGACGAGTTCGCCGCCGTCCGGGTCAACCCCGAACTAGGCAGCATCTATTGGCCCAGTGGCGCCGACCTGGACCCGGATGTACTGTATTCTTTGGTGACTGGTGAACCGATTCCCTCTTACGAGTCCGCGACTGAGCAAGGAGGTGGCCGTGCTGGTAGCCCCTTGTTTGAGGATCGGGCGTAACATCTCAAGCTTAAGCACTTCATGGGCCAGAACAGCGACAATAGCTTCATCGCTTCGACCTTCTGCCGTCTCTGTGGGAAGGGGACCTACGGCCCCACTACGTCTAACCCCACGGACTTCACCGCGTCGGAACTCCCGCCCACCATCACCTGGAAGCGGCCGGGCTCGACGACACGCTTCATCGCGGGCCCGTGATACGCGAGCTGCTCCGGCCCCAGCTCGAAGGTCACCGTACGCCGCTCCCCGGGCGCCAGCGTGAGGCGCCGGAAGCCCTTCAGCTCCATCACTGGCCGGGTGGCGCGGCTCACCTCGGCGCGGACGTAGAGCTGCACGACCTCGTCGCCGGCCCGCATCCCGGTGTTGGTCACTTCGACCGAAGCCGTGGTCCGCCCGTCCGGC
>JBGQLF010001118.1:0-4186 GCA_041499985.1 Gemmataceae bacterium | reverse complement strand
ATGGCAACCTGTGGTTTACCGCCCGCTTGGGCAACTTCATCGGCCAGATCACGCCGGACGGCGTCGTCACGGAATTCCCACTTCCTGTACCCAATAGTCAGCCGATGGCCATCACCGTTGGGCCAGACGGCAACCTCTGGTTCACGGAGCGCACGGCCCATATCGGACGCATCACAACCAGCGGTGTTCTCACGGAGTTCGCGGTTCCCCAAACCGGCGATGATCCGCGTGGCCTCGTCACGGGGCCGGACAACAATCTCTGGTTCACGGAATTCCGCGGCCTGATCGGTCGACTCACGCCAACCGGGCAGCTGACCGAGTTCGCGGTTCCCACAGCGAACAGCCAGCCAAGTGCCATTACCGCTGGTCCAGATGGGAATCTCTGGTTCATCGAAGCCAGCGCCCAGAAGATTGGCCGGATCACGCCGGACGGCACGATCACCGAGTTCACCGTTGCCTCGGCCAACTTGCTGCATGCCGGCATCTCGGCCGGGCCGGACGGCAACGTCTGGTTCACCGATGCGACCCACAAGATCGGCCTGATCACGCCGACCGGTACCATTACCGAGTTGCCCTCACCGACGCCCGTGAGCGTCCCGTTCAGCATCGCGCTCGGGCCGCAAGGCAATCTGGCGTTCACCGATCAGGCGCAAATCGGCGTTATTCGCGTGTTCCCAGGCAATCTCAATATCAACCAACGTTTTATCCAGTCCCTCTACCAGGACTTCGCCGGCCAGGCGAACTTCAGCGTCGGCCTCGATCTCTGGCAGCAGCAGTTCGTCACCAATGGTGCCGCAGCGGTTGTTCGTGGGATTGAACAGTCCGCCCTTGCCCGGACGTACTTCGTGCAACAGCTGTACAAGGAATTCCTGGGGCGGGGCACGGCGGATCTGGAGGAGCAGGGCTTCGTCCAGGCCATGGCCAACGGCGCTACCGAGGAACAGGTGAGCGCGGTGGTCCTGGGTTCGGGAGAGTTCTTCAACCGTGCCCCCTCGATTGCTGGGGTCGGCGGCGGCACGCCGACGAACCAGACCTTTGTGCAAGGCCTGTTCCACGTACTGCTCAATCGGGCTGCCGGTCCGGATGAGGTCAACAGCTTCGCGACCAACTTGCTGCCGACGCTGGGCCGGCAGGGCGTGGCCCAGGTAGTGCTCGCCTCGAACGAATTCCGTACCGATGAAGTGCAGCAATTCTATGTCAATCTGCTGCACCGGCCTACGGCGCCCAGCACTGCCGAAATCGGCGGCTTTGTCAATTCCGGCTTGGATCTTGGTACTATCAAGATCGCTATTGAGTCCAGCAGCGAGAAGTTCAGTCTGAGCCGCCTCGGTGTCGACGCGAACTACCGCTTTGTCCAGGTCGTGTATCAGCGCGCCCTGGGACGATCCGCCTCCAATGATGACCTCCTGGCCTGGGAGCAAGTCCTGCTCCAGACGGGCTCCGCCACCGTCATCAACGGCATTGAGCACTCGGTCGAAGCGCGGACGCGCCTGGTCAAGCAGTGGTATGGAACCCTGCTGGGCCGTAGTCCGGTGCAGAGCGAGGAACAGGGCTTTGTGCAAATGTTGATCGCCGGCGTCGCGGAGGAACAGGTCCTCAAGGCGATCATCGGCTCCACCGAGTTCTTCAACCACGCGCCGTCAGTGTCGGGAGTCGGCGGTGGTACGGCTACCAATCAGACCTTTGTCCAGGCCGTGTTCAGCCTGTTATTGAACAGGCCGGCCAGCGCCGACGACGTCAATCGCTTCGCCAATGGCCTCGTGCCTCAAGCCGGTCGCGATGGCACGGCCGCAGTCATCCTGGCCTCGACCGAGTACCGCTCCAACGCGGTGCGGGCGTTCTATCAGTCCTATCTGAGACGGCAGATCGTGCCGACCGACGGCGAGGTGGCCGGCTGGGTCAACTCGAAGCTCGGCATCTGGACCATCCAGGTCGGCTTCGAAGCGAGCTACGAGTTCGCGTACACGCGCGGGCTGTCGCCGGCCCGGGGCGAGCGGATTCGGGTCGGCAGCGCGGGCGACAGCATCACGGACGCCTACGCCAAGTACACCAAGGATCCCAACCTGTGGGGATCGGCCGGGGATCTCAACTGGGTCGAGCAGCTCTTTGCGGCACGCAACACGAGTGTCCTGGTGAACAACGAGGCCCTCGCCGGCGCCACCAGTTCCTCACTGCTCCAGGTGAGCGTCCAGTCGACAGCCCACGGCCAGGATGCTATGTTGAGCACGCTCGTGCACAATAACCTGGTCGATTACGGCGTGCTCATCATCGGCGCCAACGACATCACGAACTATCTGGCCACTGTGATTGCCGGTGGCTCGACCGACGCGACGCCCGTTGTCAATGCCCTCGTCGCCAATGTGGCCGCGATCCTCGATCGTGTCCAAGCGGCCGGTCATGTATCGCTGGTGGTGGGCAATCTGCCCGACCTCGGCCAGACGCCTCGGCTCAAGGCACTCTTCAGCAGCAATGCCTCGCTGGGTCCTCTGGTAACCAATGCCATCGTGTCCGCGAACCAGCAGATCGCGACACTCGCGGCGGCCCGCGGCATTCCGGTGCTGGATCTGTTCGCGCTGAGCGATCTTTCCCAGAGCCCGCTCACACTCGGCGGCGTGGACGTGCCCAGCGACAAGCTGTACGCTGCTGACCACTTCCTTCCGGGGACGGTCTTGCAGGGCCTGCTGGCCAACACCTTGCTCTATGCCGAAAAGATTGCTTACGAGGTCGATACCGATGCGCTACGGCTGAGTGATCAAGAGATCTTGGCCGCGGCCCACCTTCCCCACTCCGGCGGACCGACCTACTTCGATGTGAGTCCCTACGTCAAGTACACGCCGCCATCCCAGGCGGTGGCACTGACGCTCTTTTGAGGATCCGATCGACAGTCCCTTCCTGACACCGGCAGTACTCCCGCGCGCAACGGCGGGACTGCCGTTGCCTGCGCGTTGTGAATGGGGTATAGCTCTGCTGTCGCAACGCGTCGAGGCCCAGAGGCGGGTTAGGAGGACCGACCATGCCCATCCTGGAAGTGCGGGGACTGATCAAGTATTACGGGCGTCGCAAGGTTGTCGATGGCGTGAACTTCGAGGTCGATGCCGGCGAGGTGGTTGGCCTGCTCGGGCCCAATGGCGCGGGCAAAACCACGAGCTTCCGCATGACCACCGGTCAGGTAACACCCGACGGTGGGCAGGTGCAGTTCAACAGCCAAGATGTCACGCGCCTGCCGATGTATCGCCGCGCGCGCCTTGGCATGGGTTACCTATCGCAAGAGACCAGCGTCTTCCGCAAGCTCACGGTCGAACAGAACATCCTGGCGATCCTGGAAGCGATGCCCCTTTGCCGCAGTTTGAATCGCCGGCTCAGCCGCCGCGAACGGTGGCAGCGGACCGACGAAGTTCTGGGGAAATTTGGCCTGAACAAAGTGCGCAAGAACAACGCCGCGCGTCTGTCCGGAGGCGAAAAACGCCGCCTGGAGATCGCCCGCTGTCTGGTCTGCGAGCCGCTGCTCATTCTGCTGGATGAGCCGTTCACTGGCATCGACCCCAAGACGATTGCCGACATCCAGCAGATCGTGCGGGATTTGCGCCAGCAAGGGATCGGTATTCTCCTGACCGATCACAATGTACGCGAGACCCTCAAGATCACCGACCGCAGCTACCTGATCAAGGATGGCCAGGTACGCACCCACGGCACCCCGCAAGTAATCATTCATGATCCGATCGCGATCGAGGAATACCTCGGAGCCGGCTTCCACGATGATGGCCTGATCCGACCGCCCGCCGCAGCGGTCGAAACTCCGGCTCCTGTACCGATTGTGGCTCCCGTACCCGCCCCGGCTGCCGTCGAGCCGGAGCCGGATTTGCCGGTTCAGCTGGTACTGGAACAAGAACGCATCCATCGCCTGATCGAGCGTCTCAAGACCAGCGAGCACGCCGCCGCGGCGACCGAGTTAGTGCAACGCGGCTCGGCCGTGGTGCCGGCGCTCGTGGAAGCGCTGGAGCGGCGCGACGTCGAGATGCGGCGGCACGTGTTTGGTGTGCTTCAGCGCATTCTCGGACCGAGTACTCTTTTCGATCCGTATGCACCCGAAGCGCAACGCCGGCAACAGATCGCGGGCCTGCGCGAACAGATCTTCCGCAAGGCAGGCTAGAACACCTTGCTGCCGCACCTCGGCTTCCTCCGTCCT
>JBGQLF010001117.1:0-4188 GCA_041499985.1 Gemmataceae bacterium | reverse complement strand
TGCACCTTCTCGGGGAGGTCGTGAAACGTGCGCAGAAAATGGTGCCAACCGCTCTCCGGGTCCCCCTGGACGCTGGCCAACTTTTTCTTGATGTTCTCGCTTTGATTGGGAAGCTCGACGACGAGGGAGCCGACCTGGTGGAACACCGCATAGAAAATGCCTCCCAGCAGCGCAAACATCAAGACCGTGACCAGAAGGACGGCGGGGACCCGCCACAGTCCACGGTGTTGCAGGGCGGTCACCGCGGGGGTAAGGATGAAGGTCAAGAGCAAGGCCAGGGCCACGGGAATCAGTACACTCTGAGCCCAGTACAGCGTGCCGACCATCAGCACGACACCAGCCAGAATCCACAAGGGCTGGTACGGTGCAGGCGATGCGGATGCTCTAGCCACGGAGGATGACCTCGCGTCAGTGTGCGGACCAACGACGGGCAATTGAACGTAGCCCCAAGCGTCCTCGCTTGGGGGCTGTGGCAGCCCCCAAGCGAGGACGCTTGGGGCTACGATGAGACAACAGGTCTCTTGATCCTGCACGAGGCACTGTCTGCTCAAGGGGACAGAACCCGGATTGGAAGGATCCTGTCCCCTTGAGCAGACAGTGCCTAGATCGGTGGCCGGCGAACCACGCCTCCCAGGAACGCCAGCACTGCCAGCACCAGGAAAATGAAGAAGAGAATCTGCGCGCCCGCCCAGGCGTAATTGGCCACCATCCCAAAGCCAAAAAGGGCGGCCAAGATGGCGATGATCAGAAACAGCAGAGCTAAGCGTAACATGTCCAGGCCTCCCAGGGAGTAAAACGGCAGGGAGGCAACCTAACCAGGTAGCCCCGCTCAAGACCGAACAGCGGTCCTGAACTGGTTTCCGTGCCGTCACGCAAACCAAGGGTAGCTGTAGCAGATGGCGTGCCGGACCGCGCGAAACGAGCACGTCGCTGCCGTAACTTCGCTCCCTGCTTCTTGTTCGCCGGAGGCCGCGATACCGTTTTCGGTCTGGTTGGTCAGCCGGGCTCCAATTGCGCTTGTCGGCTCCGCGCACGCGGTGGTACATTAACAAAGGTTGGGATGGGATTGACCGGGAGACTACCAGGCTCACGGACAGTCGTTCGTGAGCCTCTCTTGTTGGGCAGGAGTTCATGACGCGCGAGCCACTCCTTGGCATGGCGAGCACCACGGCCGACCTGGCCTTGCAGGTTTATCTGCTCGGCCTGGTGGACTTCGAGGCCGCGTTGCTCGTGCAAAAGCGTCTGGCCTATCATCTGGCCGGGGATGCTTCTGGTGCCGCCCTGATTCTGTGCGAACACTTTCCCCTGATTACCATCGGCCGTCAGGGAAGCCGATCGCACGTCCTGTGTGAGCCGGAGGAACTGCGCGCGCGGCAGTGGCGAATCCGCTGGGTCAATCGCGGCGGCGGCTGCCTGCTCCATTTGCCGGGGCAACTGGCCATTTATCCGATCCTCCCCCTGGACCGGCTCGGGCTGGGGGTGCAAGCCTACCTCGACGGCTTGCACGACGTACTTGTGGCCGTGCTCGACGATTTTGGCATCCGCGGCGAGACGCGGCCGGGAAGAGCGGGAGTCTGGGTCGGCTCCCGGCTCATCGCGGACGTGGGGGTCGCGGTGCGCCAATGGGTCAGCTACTTTGGCGTGGTATTCAACGTGAATCCGGATCTTGAGCCGTTCCGTCGCGTGCGCAGCGGCGGAACCGGCGAGGTACCGATGACCTCCCTGACCCGGGAGCGCCGCAGTCCGCTGCGGACGGCGCTGGTGCGTGAACGGCTCCTGGAGCATTTTGCGATCCGGTTTCAGTTGACTCCTTCTGGTCTGTTCTTCGATCATCCCTTGCTCCGGGACTATCTCCAAAGAGGGGCCGACACTCTCAGACCACGGGGATTGACCTCGTTTTGAAATCGACCCCTAGCCGAAAGGCTCGGTCCGATGCTGTCGCTACCCATGGTGGATCCGCAGACCCCTTCGCGGCGTCTTCCGGCCTGGCTGAGACGCAACTTGCCGCGCGGCAATGGGAACTTTTATACCCAGGAATTGCTCCGGGAATTGCATCTGGAAACAGTCTGCGAAAACGCGCGCTGTCCCAACCGTCCGGAGTGCTACGCCCGTCGCACGGCCACGTTCATGATCCTGGGTAACATCTGCACCCGCCCTTGTGGCTTTTGCTCGGTGCCGCGTGGTCAGCCGGAGGCGCTGGAGGATGACGAACCCGAGCGCGTCGCGGAAGCGGCTCAGCGCCTGGGACTGCGACACGTGGTCATCACCTCGGTCACGCGCGATGACTTGCCCGATGGCGGCGCCGATCATTTCTATCGCTGCATCTTGGCAGTGCGCGCCCGGACGGGAGCGGTTGTGGAGGTGTTGACGCCGGATTTCCTGGGCAATCAGCGGGCGATCGAGCGAGTCGTGGGAGCCTTGCCCGAGGTCTACAACCACAACCTGGAAACGGTGCCGCGCTTGTACAAGAAAGTCCGGGGCCGAGCGGACTATCAGCGGAGCCTCGATCTACTTGCTCACGTCAAACGGCAAGCGCCGCACCTCACCACCAAGAGCGGCCTGATGCTCGGTCTGGGCGAAACGACGCAAGAGTTGCTGGAAGTGCTCGCCGATCTGCGGGCGATGCGCTGCGATATGTTGACGCTAGGGCAATACCTGGCACCGACGTTGAAGCACATCCCGGTGGCGCGGTTCGTGCCACCGGCAGAGTTCGATGCGTTGGCCGTGCTGGCCCGATCGCTGGGCTTCCAGCACGTGGCCAGTGGACCGTTTGTCCGTTCCAGTTATCACGCCGACGAGATGGTAGACACCCATGCGCGCGGACATCGTTCTGCCTGAGCTGGGAGCCATCCCGGTCGTGCTCAGCGCCTGGTTTGCGGATCCGGGCGATCTGGTTTTTGAAGGGGATCGCCTGGTGGAAGTGCTTGTCGGCGGCGCGACTTTCGACGTGGCGGCACCGGCAACAGGCTGCCTGTTGGAGCAACTGGCTTTGCCACGCGATCCGCTCTCTGTCGGACAGGTGCTTGGCGTACTACTGATAGAGGAAGGCCCCAAGTAGAACGACCGCCCAGGAGGTTTGCATTCCATGGCAAGCGTACCCACAATTCCGCGGCTGCAAAATGGGGATCGACTTACGCGTGCTGAATTCGAGCGTCGCTACGATGCCATGCCGCATTTGAAGAAGGCGGAACTTCTTGAAGGAGTCGTTTACATGCCGCCTCCGGTTTCGTTCGATGAACATGGCGGGCCACACTTTGATTTGATCACCTGGCTGGGTCTGTATCGGATTGCCACGCCGGGTGTCCGGGGCGGCGATAACGCCTCGCTCCGGCTCGATTTGGACAATGAACCCCAACCCGATGCTTTCCTCCTCGTACTTCCTGCTCATGGCGGTCAGGCTCGTATTAGCAAGGACGGTTATGTGGAAGGAGGGCCGGAGTTGGTCGCGGAAGTGGCGGCCAGCAGTGTCAGTTATGACTTGCATGTCAAGCTCCCCGTTTACCGGCGCAACGGTGTCCGCGAGTACATCGTTTGGCGTGTGTGGGACCGTGCCATCGATTGGTTCATCCTCCGCGAAGGTCAGTACGAGCGTTTGCCCCTGACATCGTCGGGCATTTACCAGAGCGAAATATTACCAGGTTTGTGGCTTGATCCCGCTGCCTTGATCAGAGGCGATCTCACCACGATGGGACAAGTCGTGCAGCAAGGGGTCGCCAGCGCGGAGCATGCGGCGTTTGTCTCGAAGTTGCAACAGGCGGCGGCTGGGAATCAGCCTTAGTTGTTCCCTGCAACAGTAGCTGACTGGCTCAGGGCATTTCCGAGTTGGTGTGGGATCCGGAGCAAAGGAGAAGTCTCATGCCCAAGGTCAAACTCGAGGAACGTGTCGCAGCGTTAGAGGAGGAGGTCGCGCGCTTGAAGGAGAAGCTCGAAAGCGTGGCCAATTCTTCGCAGCCGTGGTGGGAGCAGATTGCGGGATCCTTTGCCAACGATCCGATATACGCAGAAGCGATGCGCCTGGGCCGGGAATATCGGGAGTCCCAACGCCCAAACTGCACTTTCCGCGATCTTGGCATGGTCAAAACGGATGCAGATACGATTAATAACCGTAAAAGCATGAGCGCGCACCGCGACCGGCGCGGCCGACCTGACGGGCCTTCTCGCCCACGGCGCGGCCGCTGGATGGCCCGC
>JBGQLF010001116.1:0-4193 GCA_041499985.1 Gemmataceae bacterium | reverse complement strand
GTCCTCATCCGCCAGGATCGCCAGGCTGATCACCTCCCGGTCGTAGCGGTCGAAGAGGCGATAGTTGTAGACGTAGATCCGCTTGGGGAAGTCGCCCTCCTTCCAGGTCTGCACTTCGATGTGGATCAGCAGCCACCGTTCTTCGCCGCTCTTCAGCCAAACCTTGACCAGCTTGTCCACCACGCGCCGGCCTTGCTGCGCCTGGCGGACGATTTGCTGGAGCTCCTTGTCCAGCATCTCGTAACCGCGGCGCCAGTCGATGTCGGCGTGGGCCTGGGGGAAGAAGAAAGCCAGGCACAGCTCGAAGTAGCGGTCGAGCACCTCCTTCCACGGGCTGTCGAACTCGGCCGTAGGCCCCCTCCGCCCGGTAGTTCTTCGCCTGTGCTTACGCTTCGCCATAGTAACTGCTACCATACCTCCATCGCCCCGCTCTCGCCAGCCATCCCGCCGCCAAGGAGCGGCAGGGGGTTCGCCTGCGGCGAAGCTCCTCCAGTGCCCTCTCACGAGATGCTCTCCAGCAACGCCTTGGCCTCTTTCAAGTCCGCCGTGTCAAACCCCTCCGTGAACCAGTTGTAGATCTCCGCCAGCATCTGGCGGGCTTCGTTCTTCTTGCCTTGTTGGTGGTACAGACGACTTAAGCTCAGGACAGCCCGCAGCTCCCACGATTTCGCGCCCTGACGGCGGGCGAGAGTGATGGCCTGACGAAAACAGGATTCGGCATCCACCGGACTCTCCGGAGTGCCAGCCAGCAGAAGCTCCCCTTTGAGCCGGTGCATTTCAGGCTCGTAGAAATGTACGCCCGTGTCCGCAACCGCGCCCAGCGCCTCCGCCAGCACTGCAAGCCCTTCGGCGGCCTTCCCGCCTTTGCCATAGGCCTCGGCCAGCAGGGCAAGGAAATAGATGCGCCAGAAGCGCGCGCTCGGAGGAGCAGTCACACCATAGCGGATCTGAGCAAGCCCCTCCTCGGCATGCCCTCGTTCGGCCAGTGCCCAGCCCCGCAGCAGCGATGCTCCCGCCAGGTAGAAAGGAAGCCCCTGCTCGGTGGCGAGTCCCTGGAGTGCCTCGGCCATTGCTTGGGTCTCGGACCCGTCCCGGCGGAACTGATGAAATTGGCCGATATGGATCCGCGCATGAGCCAGGCTGGTCGGGTGGGACAACTGCCGGGCTAGCGTGAGGGCCTCCTGGCTACTCCGCAAGGCCTGATCGGGATAGCCCCGTACCCACAGGCACCAGGTCGCGTAGCACCGGCAGCAGACGCACGGGTCATGGCCGCCATACAGAAAGGCCTGAGCACGGTGCTGCTGGGGATCATACAGCGCGATGCCCTGCTCCAGGTGTGCCTGGGCAGAGACCCAATCTCCCGTGTACGCATACGTCAGTCCCAGCGCGTGCTGAGCCTGGAGGAGAAGCGCCGGGTCCTGAGCACGTTGGGCCAGGCTGAGAAGCTCCTCCCCCAGGTTCCGCGCGGTCTGGTGCTCCGCACGATTGACATGGCCGGTCCACAGTCCCCACAGTACGGGGAAGAGCTGAGGCGATTCTCCCACCTGCCGGCACAAGGCGTGCGCACGGGTATAGGCGCTCACGATCTCGGGCGACGTCCAGTCCATGGTGGCGATCAGGAGCGGACCCAGGATGACTTGCAGCGTAAGTTCGCGCTGAGCGCGCTGAGGAGTATCCGGCAAGGTCTGGAGCAGTTCCAGTCCCCTCCGCACAAGCGTGACGGCCTCCTGATTGGCAAAGAGGCGGACGGCGTTCTGAGCCGCTAGCAGGAAACAGTCGGCGGCGTGCCCAAAATCCCGCGCGGCCTCCCAGAGCAACGCCAGCTCGGCGGCCACCGTAGAACTGTTCTCTCCGTGATAGCCCAGCAGCGCTTGCGCCACCGCTGCACTGAGCGACGCCCGCCGCGTCGGCCGCAGCGAAGCGTACAGGGCATTTTGATACAGCACATGGATAAAGCGGTAGCGCAGCGTCAGCGTCCGGTCGGGGAACTCATGCTCCCCCACGAGCCGAACGAAGGCGTGCACGCGCTCCAGTCCTTCCAATTGCTCCTCAATATCGGCCGCATCCTGTGCCAACGCCTTGGCCACGACTGCAGCCTCAAACTCGTAGCCCTGCACACTCGCGGCCACTAACAAACGCCGATCCTCTTCGCCCAGCTGAGCGATCTTGCGCTCGATCATGCTGCGCACCGACTCGGGCAGCTCGCGCTCCAGGTCCGGGAGGGATTGCGCCAACACCCAGCGTCCCTGCTCCTGAGCGAGCACTTGCCGATCGCGCAGGTGGCGCAACAGATCGACCATAAAGAGCGGATTCCCTTCCGTCTTATCGTGGATTAGGGCCGCCAGGCCTTCCGGAAAGCGGTGCTCGGGGAACTCCAGGGCCAGATAGCGCTCCACATCCTGGCGGGTCAACAACTCCAGGGCGACCTCCCGGCAGACGCCGTGCGCCTGAAGATCCTGCTTGACCGGCACGAACGGATGCTTGCTCAGCAACAAGTCCGTCGGGCGGTAGGTGAGCACCAGCAAGAGCCGTAGCGCAGCGCACTTGCTGCCGATATACGCGAGCAGATCAACGGTCGAAGCATCGGCCCAGTGCAGATCATCGAGGAAGAGAACCAAGGGCCGCAGGCGCGCCACTTCCTGGAGGAAGGCACCGAGTTCGCGTTTGAGCCGTTCCTGCGAGGCCGCTTTGGCCTGCTCGAATTCGCGGGCAAAGGAGGAATCCTCCGCGGCCAGCGGCACGACCTGCGCATACCAGGTCGGGGCGACGGCCTTCATCACCCGGGCCACGGCCTCGCTGCCGGCGCCGTGCAGCAGACTTTCCAGGCTTTCCAAGAACGGCAAATAGGCTTCCGCGCCCGCCAGGCGTTCCGAACAGCGCCCACGGCCAAGGATGCAGGTCTGGCCCGTGGCAGCGAGCTCAACTAGGAAGTCTTCGACCAGCGTCGTTTTGCCAATGCCCGGTTCGCCCGTCACGCACAGGAATAGTCCTCGGCCCGCGCCGGCCGACGCGAACCCCGCATGCAGCTCGGCCAACTCCTTTTGACGTCCGACCGTGTGCCGCTGCACAGGGGTCAGCGCGGGCCCTCGCACCAGACCGGCCCCTTTCCCGGTCAGCTCCGCCAACAGCGCGTCTACCTCCGTGGCCGTGGGCCGCAGCCGCGCATCCTTCTCCAACAGCTGGAGAATCAGGCTCTCCAGCGGCGCCGGGATTTCTGGATTCAAGAGCGCCGGACGCAGCGGGGCTTGCGAGAGAATAGCGTGCAGGACCCCGACCTGCGAGTCCGCCGGAAAGGGATGCTGGCCGGTGGCCAACTCGTACAGTACGATGCCGAGGGAGAACAGATCGCTGGCACTGCCGGCCGTCTCCGCCCGCGCTTGCTCGGGAGACATGTAGCGCACCGTGCCCAGCAGGGTTCCCGGATCGCTGACCGCGGCAGCTTCGGCACCGGACTGAGTGACACCCGTGGGCAGGGGGAGAGCCAGGCCGAAATCGACCACCTTGGCATAGCCATCATCCCGCACCATGATGTTTTCAGGTTTGATGTCCCGGTGCACGATGCCGGCGGCATGGGCCGCGGCCAGTGCCTTGGCCACCTGGCCAATGAGAGGCACGAGCGCAGACAGCGATAGACGCCCGGCAGCGAGCGCTCGTAACGTCGGCCCTTCGATCAATTCCATCACGAGGAAGGGCTGGCCCTCGTATTGATCCATATCGTGAATGGTGCAGATGTGGGGATGGTTCAAGGCGGAGGCGGTGCGGGCTTCGCGCTGAAAGCGCTCCAGGCGCTGGGGATCCAGGGCATAGGCCCGGGGCAGGAACTTCAGGGCTACGCTGCGGCCGAGGCGGGTGTCATGGGCCTTGTAGACGACGCCCATGCCGCCGCCGCCCAGCTTGTCCAGGATGCGGTAGTGGGAGATGGTCTGACCCAGGGCGACGGGGTCCGGGGGCCGGGGGTCCACGGCGGGGATCCAGGGGCCTGTATCGCCTCCCTCCAGCCGAAAGGTTGAGCCGCAAGTGGGGCAGCGAATGGCCTCCTGCGCCAACGCTGCGCTGCGCTCGATCGTGCACTGGCAGCTCGGACAGACGAGGTGCATGAACCTGCCTCCACGCAGACAAAAGACCGGAGGGTGTCCTCCGCCCTTACGAGCGTCGCCCTTTCCGAGGCCGTCGTTTCGGGGCCCACACACGCC
>JBGQLF010001115.1:0-4194 GCA_041499985.1 Gemmataceae bacterium | reverse complement strand
GGCGACGTCGCCGAAGCCGAACCTGCCGTGCCCGGTTGGCAGATGCCAGTGGATGAGATCTTCGTTTGAGCGGGGCGCCCCGGACCCGAACTCCTTCGCGCCGTCCAGCTACGACATCAGAATGCCCCCGTCAATGTTGTACGCCTGACCGTTGACCACCGCAGCTTCCTTGCTGGCCAGATACACCGCCAGGGGAGCGATTTCTTCTGGCTCCAACCGGCGTCCGATCGGCGTCAAGGTCGGTTCCAGCTCCGCAACCGTCTTGCCGAGACGTTGGGCATCGTAGGCGATGCGCTTATCGTTGATAAGCGTGTGGACCGGCCCCGGACAAATGGCATTGGCCGTGATGCCCTCGCGTGCCACCTCCGTGGCAAGAGTGCGGGTCAGTCCGAGCAGGCCGTGTTTGCTCGCCGCATACGCGGCACCGTGCAGCGAAGCCACACGGCCGTTGATGGATGCGATGTTGATGATCCGGCCATAATGGCGCTCGATCATCGCGGGCAAGACTTTCTTACAGAACAAGTACGGTACGGTCAGGTTGAGATACAGCGTCAATTCCCAAAACCCATCGTCATAGTTGACGATCGGCTTGGGATTGGCGCTACTGCCGATGCCCGCGTTGTTGACGAGGAGGTCCAGCGGGCCCAGCTCGTTGCGTGCCTGGTCGTAAACCTTGTCCACGGCACCGCGTTCCGCCAGATCGGCCACGATCACCGCGCAGCGCACGCCCAGCCGGCTGACCTGCTCTCGCAGCGCCTGAAGTTCCTGCACGTCGCGACCCGTGACCGCCACGTCGGCTCCTTCCTGGGCGAAGGCGACGGCAATGGCGCGACCGATGCCCCGGCTGGCTCCGGTGATCAGAGCAGTGTTTCCTTTGAGTTTCATGCGGTCCTCCTTATCGAGGAATCATGTCGGATAGCTCGATCAGTAGGATAAGCGGAACCGACCTCTGGGCCCATGGTAGAGGAATTTGCAGATCGCCAGGACATCCCGACCAATCAGGGCTTGATATCCCAAAACTCCTAGCGCCAACTCAACGACCACGAGATCGCTCACCACCAGATGGAGGCGAGCATTTCCCGAGGGATGCAGAACGGTCAAGCTGATGTCGTACTCGGTGCCCACGGTCAGCCCGCCCGCGGTAGGCAGATTGGCCAGGGTGAAGCCCTTGGGAGGCATGCCCAAGGTTTGAACCAAGGAGGAATCGATGCAGGTCGCTTCCGCGCCGCTGTCGAGAACGGCCCGGGCAGGAACTGGGGGGTGGAACAGGCTGTAAAGCCGTACGGAGCGCCTGAGCCCTGGCAGTGCTCCAGCCCACCAGGACATCGACCAGGGCTCCCTCCGCTTGCAAAGCCGCCCTCAAGTCTGGCATTGAGCCTCCTTGGGCGGTCCCAGGAGGGCCAGGCGTTCCACGTCACGCGGGTCAATCTTCTTCAGCGTGAATAGTTCCAGTCCGAAGCGTTCGTAGCCGGCCTGGAGCACGTCCCGCTGCGTATCCCAGATACTCAGGATCTGATCCTCCTTGATCAGGGCGTAACGGCCAGCATGGCCTTCTTGCAGCAGTCGTGGCAGCTCGCGGCGATAGGTAGCAAACTCTCGCTCCATGGACTTGAGGTGATCCGGGAGGTCGGTCGACCCGGCTAGCGCTGAAGGGTTCATGTCCGTTTTCCTTCCCAGCACGCTCACGAACACGTGCTCTACCGTTTACAGGAGTAAGGAGATCGGCTCATCCAAATCCGCATCGGCGTCAGAACGGCTCGGATCGGGAAGAGGTAACGCCTCACCACGCAGCAGGTTTGTTTCCGCCATATCCAGCAAGGCCCCTGCCAGGTTTCTTCTCGCCTCGTCAAGCGTGTAGCCGAACGATACGGTTCCGGGGGAATCCAGCACTTCCCCGAGAAAAACGTCTTCGGTCAGCTTGTAGGCCGCTTTGTAGGTCAACATAGCTGAATGAAGGCTTCTCCAAGGGAACCTGAAACTGGATATAGTATAACCGAACAGAGTCCGGCTTTCCTGGAGTTTCCCGCGCCGATGCCTTCCTCCTCGAGGATGAACCAGACCATGTCCCTCGCCAACTGGAAGACGCAAGCCTATGGCTGCGTGCAAAGCTTGTTGTTCAACAACCCGCACCGCGTCATCCGGTACCTGGTGCGCGACGAGCAGGGCGGTTGGCAAGACCGCAGTCAACGACCGGCTCCGGTGCGGCGTCTATTCGAGACCGAAGCGTCACCGGAGCGGACGTGCTTGCGAACCGTGCAGTTTGTGCACCACATGGCGATTCCGCCGGGGGGTCGTCATGTCGCGGAGCTGCACATCCACCCGGATGCCGAGGAGTTGGTCGTGATTCTGCGCGGCCAGGGAACCTTCTACCTCGAGGGCACGCCGCAACCAGTCCAGGCGGAAGATGTGATTCATATCGCTCCCGGAGCCGAGCACGAACTGCGGAACACCGGCGACGAGATGCTGTTCTGCCTATTCATCAACATCCCAGTTGGCGAAGGACTGCAACGGCTCGCCGAGGTGCAGGCGCAGGCCGGATCCTGACCTCGGAATCACGGACGCGGACAGGCCAAGGCGAGCGCGGTCGTGGCCCAGCTGCTGGCGGCGATGGAAATGAATTGATCCGTCCCGTGGGGGAAACCAGTTTCGAAATAGATCTGGAACGGCTTGCTACGTGACTTCACGTGCCAGGAGCCGTCTTCGAGCTGCTCAGTGATCAGGAACTTCACGCCCCGCTGATAGATGGGATCGGTGGTCGCCAAGCCGTTGACCTGATGCAACAGGACCAGGGTCGAACCGGTGGCATAGGCATCGCTGTCCAGTTCGTCGGTCTGGCCCCAACCGCCATCCGTGCGCTGGCTCTGCACCAACTCCTGAGCGGCCGCCTGCACCTCCTTGTCCGGCGCATCCGCCAGCTTCAGGGCACCTAAGCGAAATACGCGATCTTCCGTATCCGTGGCGGGAGTGGCCAGCAACCACTGGCGGACTTGCTCGGTGCGCGCGGCGATGCGTTCCTGCTGCTCGGGCGTTCCGAACGTCCGCAAGCCACGCAGGGCCAGGTAGGTGGTCGTGAACGGGCTAACCTCGGAAGGCGGCCGTTTGGATGTCGTTGGCCAGTGGTCCTGGTCCTTGTACTTGCGGAGCAGATATTCCGCCACCGCGGCAGTGGTTGCCTCGGGCTTCCAACCGCTCACTTCCAGGGCCAGGAGTGCGTAGCCGGCCGTATCGACCTGCCCGCCCTGGCCGATGCCCTTCTCATAACCGTCGCGATTCTTCGCCAGGGAATCCGCCGTGAATTGCCGTTGGTTGTCAATCTCCTCCTGGCTGACCGCAACGCCGCGCGCCTGGGCCGTGGTCAGCGCCAGTAGCGGCAGCGCCTGATGATGGCAGGCGAAGCATTGGCGATGCCGGGTGTATTCGGCGGCACTCTGCTGGAGCAGCGGTACTGCCTTGGCCACGGCCGACCGAATCGGGTCGGGCGCCGCCTCTTGCGTTGCAGCCGGGAGAGAGGCGAAGAACCCGAGGAGGGGCAGCGTGGCCGCCACCGCAAGCAGTTTCGGAAGCATGGGGCTGTCCTTGGGTAAGTGGCCATCGCAGCGGAATCCTGGGCTGGCACCCAACCGTCGTCTCGCCCCTCAGCTTATCCAGGCCAGACACGGGTCACAACGATTATCTTGGTTTGCACAATTGGAGTGCCCGGCACAATTCCTTGCCGGTGAGGGCCTTCATACCTCAACTTCCTCGATCCGATCCTCGGCCCGAAGTTTCTCCGGTTGGGGCTCAATGGACAGAATGGCTTGCACGGCTTCGCGGATGTTGTAAAGCATTTCCTCCATCGTGTCGCCTTCGGAGAAGCAGCCGGGTAGCGCTGGGACTTCCGCCCAGAAGCCGCCTTCTTCAGCAGGGTGGATGACGACTTTGATTTTCATGGATCGGCTCCTCTTATCCGCCAGAAGGAACTGCTACCTTTCCTTCGGCATCATCGTACCGTATCATAGGCTCCCCCGACATAATGACTTCTTCGAAAGGGTTCGTCGGATTGACCATGCGTTATCGCAACCTGGGTTCGGCCGGCGTGCAAGTCTCGGAACTCTGCCTGGGCGCCATGATGTTCGGTGGCGCGACCAGCGCGGCTGAGTCCGTGCGGATCATTCACCGCGCACTCGACGACGGCATCAACTTCATAGACACGGC
>JBGQLF010001114.1:0-4195 GCA_041499985.1 Gemmataceae bacterium | reverse complement strand
TTCAAGGCCGCCGGAGCGGTCCACGGCCTGGCGTTCAGCCCCAACAATCAATGGTTGGCAGCCGCCTGCGCGGACAAGTCGGTGCAGACGTGGGATGTCCGTTACACTCCTGGCCAGCCGCCCTCGGCAGACTTGGGCAAACCGGGTCCGGCGTATGCTCATGCCGACGGCGCCACCGATGTCGCCTTCTCGGCGGATAGTAACACGCTTTACTCCGCTGGCCTGGACAAGACGGCTCGCGCTTGGCGAGCCGCCGCCGACAGCCCGGTCAAGAGTCTGGCCCACGCCAACCTGGTGGATGCCGTGGCATTCAATCCGGCCGGCGACCTTCTGGCGACCGGCAGTCATGACGGAACGGTGCGCATCTGGGACATCACCAAGGGGCAACAGACCCGCCAGATCAATGCCCACACGACACCCAGCGTGAACCCGGTTTACTGTGTCGCCTGGACTGCGGATGGCAAGCAGATCTTTTCTGGAAGCCTCGATCACAGCATCAAGCTGTGGGATGCCAGCACGGGGAACCTGGTGCGGGAGTTCAAGGGTTACAAGGAGAAGGGATTGGTTCTTCCGGCTTTAGCTGCGAGTACCCTGGGATTGATGGGGGCGCCAGTCGGACAAGGGCCTCTTTTTGCGGCTTCAGCACTTATTCCCGGAAGAACCAAGGAATTCGAAAAGGGGCACCGCGATGGCGTCTTCTCGGTGGCGCTCAGTCCCGATGGCAAATGGCTGGCGTCGGGCAGTAGCGACCGCACCATCAAGATCTGGAACATGGCGGATGGGACCGTGGTTCGCGAGTGCGTCCATCCGAATCTGAAGCTGGCTCCCGGTGCGGGGCCGCAAGCCCATCCGGGTTGGATCTACAGCCTGCGCTTCACGCCGGACGGCCAACGGCTGGTCAGCGCCGGCAACGCTCCCCGCAACCAGGGATACCTGGCACTGTGGAGCGTGGCCGACGGCAAACTGCTCCACGGCGAGGAGTTGCCCGTGGGGCCGATTTACTCCGTCGCGGTTTCGCCCGATGGCAAGCTCCTGGCAATCGGTTGTGGCCCGCGCGGCCGGCAATCGCAGGAGGGAGCTTGTTATCTGTTACGGATGCTGGAGCCGGAAGATCGGCGGTCGTCGGAGGCGAACCGGTAGTACCATTGTTTAGCCCTGAGCACTCTGGCGAGCGCGACGTCCGCGCTCGCCCGAGGCTCGCGGCTAAACAGTGAGAGGAAGCATGATCAAAACCATTGTCTTCGACTTCGGCAACGTCATCGGTTTTTTTGACAATAGCCTGTCCTCGAAACGTCTCGCCGCCCATACCGAGCTGTCGGTCGAGGCGCTTCACAGCTATCTCATCGATAGCCCCCTGGAGGTGGCGTTCGAGACAGGCCGCCTGAGCACGGCCGACTTCGTGCGCGAAGTGCGCACCGCCTGTCGGCTGCGCTGCTCCGAAGAGGTGCTCATTGCCGCCTGGGCGGATATCTTTTGGCCCAACCACGACACCATCGCCCTGCTGCCACGTTTGAAGCCGAATTACCGCCTCCTGCTGGGCAGCAACACCAATGCGCTGCACATGCGGCAGTTTACCCAGCAATTCGCCGAGGCGCTGCGGTATTTCGATGCCCTGGTGGTCTCGCACGAAGTTGGGGCGCGCAAGCCGGCGGCGGCGTTCTTCGAGCACTGCCAACGGTTAGCCGGCTGCACGGCCGCGGAATGCCTCTTCATTGATGACTTGCCGGCCAATGTCGCCGGGGCTCGGGCCTGCGGCTGGCAGGCGCTCGTTTACACCAGCGTCTCGGCCTTGCAGGAGCAGTTCGCGGCGCTCGGTATCCGCCTGGGACCGGAGCCGGCGACTCCGCTTCGCCTGCCCGACCGGCATGATCTATAATGGCTGCGAGCGAAACGGTCTCGACGTGCTCAGGTCGTGGATATCCCGCTAGACGACGAGGTGCTCAATGGATGTGCTGCGAAAGGCCGACGCGGAGGTTTGGCAGGCGATCCAGAACGAACGCCAGCGCCAGCAAGAGGGACTGGAGATGATCGCCTCGGAGAACTACACCAGTCCCGCGGTCCTGGCGGCGCAGGGATCGGTTCTGACCAACAAGTACGCCGAGGGCTATCCCGGCCGGCGCTACTACGGCGGCTGTGAGTTCGTCGATGTCGTCGAGCGTCTGGCCATCGATCGGGTCCTTCAGCTGTTTGGTTCCGAGCGGGCCAATGTCCAGCCGCACTCCGGAGCCCAGGCCAACATGGCCGTCTATTTCGCCTGCCTCGAACCGGGCGATACGATTCTGGCGATGGACCTCGCTCACGGCGGTCACTTGACGCACGGCATGCGTCTGAATTTCTCTGGCCGGCTCTATCGAGTGGTGAGCTACGGCGTCCGCCGCGACAGCGAGCGCATCGACTTCGACCAGGTCGCCCAGCTGGCGCGCGAGCATCGACCGAAGCTCGTCGTCGCCGGGGCCAGCGCCTATCCGCGGGAGATCGACTTCGGCGCGTTTGCTCAGATCTGCCAGGAGGTCCAGGCGCTCTTCATGGTGGACATGGCCCACATCGCCGGGCTGGTTGTGGCCAAGCTTCACGCCGACCCGGTGCCTGTAGCCGATTTTGTGACCTCCACCACGCACAAGACTCTTCGCGGCGCGCGTGGCGGCTTTATTCTCTGCAAGAAGGATTGGCTGCCGAAGATCAACCAGGCGGTCTTTCCGGGGCTTCAAGGTGGGCCGCTCATGCACGTGATCGCAGCCAAGGCGGTGGGGTTCGGCGAGGCGCTCAAGCCGGAATTCCGCACCTACGCGGCCCAGGTCGTGGCCAATGCGAAGGCGCTGGCGCAAGAGCTCCAGCGCGTCGGCTTCCGGCTGGTTTCCGGAGGAACCGATAATCATTTGCTGCTCGTGGATGTCGCCTCGCGCGGCCTGACAGGGAAAGTGGCGGAGCAGGCTCTCGATGCTGCCGGGATCACGGTCAACAAGAACATGATTCCCTTCGACACCCGTTCGCCCCTCGATCCATCGGGGATTCGCATCGGCACGCCCGCGCTGACGACGCGCGGCATGGGCGAAGGGGAGATGCACCAGATCGGGGGCTGGATCGGCGAAGTGCTGGCGAATCCCGCGGAGACCAAGGTCCAGGAACGGGTGCGCGGCCAAGTGCGCGAACTGTGCCAGCGGTTTCCCGCGCCGGCGAACGAGGAGATGTTGCCATGACGACGGTTGATTTTGAACCGCTCTCGGTGACGGTCCCGTTGTGGGAAGATCCGCCCGGCGTGTTTCGCGTCGGCAAAAGCCGGGTACTGCTGGAGCTGGTGATCCGCGCTTTCCAGCGCGGTGAGAGCCCCGAGAGTATCGTCCGGTCCTACCGGACACTGCAATTAGGGGACGTGTACGCGGTCATCAGCCGTTATCTGGCCGATCCCGCCCCCTTCGAGGATTACCTTCGCCAATGCGACGAGCAAGCCGAAGCCGTTCGCCGTCAGATCGAGGCGTCGCAGCCGCCTGGTGTCAGTAAAGAAGAACTCCTGGCCCGCGCCAGGGCGAAAGGTTTGATCCCGTGATCTCGTTTTTCGTCGATCAGAACTTCAACGAGCACATCGTTCAACGTTTGGATTACATTCATTGCACGCACACGCTTGGTGTAAGCCATTTGCGCCCTCAGCGTGAAAGGCAATGAAAGGAAATCGGCTTCCTATCGCCTCAGGCGGCTAGCCTGGAGTGAGCGGACGTCAGATCATCCCATCTCGCGAGAAAACTGGAGTCTTTCGCATCCTCACCGGGATCGGGTGGCCTTTAGCCCCATTCATGGGGCTTCCCGCCTCGCGGTGGAGGCCCGGCATTCATGCCGGGTGGAGGAAACCTGCCTGGATGGCAAGCCTCGTTCACGAGGCTTCTCGCGGCTTGGCTTGAGCCCCACGGCTGAAGCCGAACCGCGAGAAACGCCGTGAACGGAGTTCGGAGGAGTCCAACCTCCCCGACTCCCCGACAACCCGCCGTCAACGGCGGGCCTACACCGCTACGCGGGAAGGCCCGTGAACGGGCCTGGAGAATCCCGGGAATGCTGCTAAAGACTCGAAAACGGAAAATCCTCCTTCCACCGCGCCCAATGCCCGGCCCGATGGTGTCTATATCCATAGAGGACTGCCATGAACCACAAGGTTGGGGAGTCTGGGCCGACCCTGGAGCGCTTCCGGGCCTATCTGCGCCTGTTG
>JBGQLF010001113.1:0-4197 GCA_041499985.1 Gemmataceae bacterium | reverse complement strand
TGCACCGTCTTGCCCAGGCCCATGTCGTCCGCGAGGCAGCCGCCGAAGCCGAACTTTTGCAGGAAATACAGCCAACCCAGCCCCTCGCGCTGGTAGCCACGCAACTCACCCACGAAGCCGGACGGCGGATCGGCCGGTTCAATCCCTTCGAAGCGGCGGAGCTCATCGCGCACCTGGGCGAAAACGGCATCAAACGTTGCCTCGGGCTGCGAGGCGAGCAGCGCATCCAGCAGGCCAACCTGGGTGCGCGAAAAGCGCAGGTGATCGTCCTCTGCCGTCCCAAGTCCGGCAAGCACGCCGTACTTTTTGAGCCAGGCTTCGGGAACCATGCCGAAAGTGCCGTCATCGAGGCGGACCGAGTTCTCACCGCGCCGAACGGCCGCCAGCAATTCCGGCAGCTGGGCCACGGTGTCGCCGAACTCCACGCTGCCGTGCAGCTCGAACCAATCGATACCGGAATTCACCTCGATATGGAACGCGCCCGGCTGACGGTAAAGCTTGCCTTCCGCTTCGACGTGCCAGCCCGCCTCGATCAAGGTGCGCACTACCCTGGGAAGATTGCCGGGCGCTAGTTCCAGCACTTTCTCCCCAGTGTATGTTGGAGGCCGGAATCCAACCTGCTGGAGCCGGGCGGCCGCGTCCTCCTCTGCGGCACGGTCGCGCCGGATCAAGCGGTGCTGCGTCGGGTCGTAGAGGCCGCCCCGTGGGTCTTGGGCCGCGACAATCTCGCCGCCGTAGTCGAACGACAGCTCGCCGCGCAGGCGGTTCGAGCCCCAGTTGCGATGCTCGGGAGCCTTCACTTTCAAGCGCGGCCGGGGCGCCAGCACTACCTCCTCGAACCGGAGCTTCTCCGGCAAGTCGAGACGCGGCCAATGCGGCAGTCCCAGCATCTGCTTGAGGAGGTCGTCTTTCTGTTTCGCCGGTACCGCCAGCGAGCCGAGCCGGCGCAAAAGGGAGATCCATTCAAAGGCGTCAAAATCCTCCAGCCGAGCGCTCCGGTCGTCCCAGAACACCAGGCCGCCGTGGACCAGCAAGACCGGCTTGGCCACTTCCATGCGCTCTGCACCGCGCCGCAAACTGCCCGTGAGCACGTAGTTCTTGCCGGCCGCGTCCGGGGTCACCTCCAGCCAGAATTGCCACGGCTCGCCTTCGTCCCAGTGTAGCTCCCGTAATTCAGCATCCTGGGCCGTCAGGCGCAGCCGGCCGCGGCCGGTGTGGCACATGGCGGGAAGGAGAGTCTGCTGGATGGATTCGGAGAGTCGATAGCGACACGGAGCGGAGTCGGAGTAGCCCTGGTAGTACCCCGACCCATAGCTGGTCTGCTCCTGGGCACCGACGAGCGAGGCGAGGATCTGCCGATCCGCTGGATCCGGCAGCCTGGAGATCTGGCTCAGCGCAATGCGCTGGCTCTTGGGTTTGCTCCACTCGCCATCCTTCTTGCGCGTGCGATAGGCGACTTCGACCATCAGTCCCGCACCGCTCACGGTCATCGGAACATCGACGATGTAGAGGATTTCGCGTCCGGGCGGCCAGGCATCGTACTGCGACGTCTGCGGCCGCCGCATCTCCGATCGGAGCTTGTTCAGATACTCTTTCCAGTTCGGCGGGCGCTGGGCCTTTTGCTGTCCCCGTGCAGAGGGCAGGGGCCGGTAAGAAACGTTGCGCGCGGGTCGCCCTCCTTCATAGGGATCATAGCCATCGCGCTCGTCTTCGTAATCCCATTCATCCTCGTACGGTTCTTCCCCGTCGTCCTCCTCATCGAAAACCGACTCGTCGTCCTCGTCGATCACGATGTAGCGCGGGTCACCGTCTCCTTTCCCGCCCAGGTAGCCCTGGCGCTCCGCCGACAGGAGCGTTGCCCAGATATGCTTGCACGTCTGCGCGTTGTCCTGACAGTAGGGGCAGCTACAGGCGGCTTTGATGACCTTGCCCAGGCGGGACAGGTTCACCCGGTAGCGCTGGCTTCCCTCCACTGTCGCGTGCACAGACCGGGCGCCGCCGTCGAGAAGCTCGACGGACCCGCGCTGGAAATATTCCCGGCCGCGGTTCTGGATCTCCTGAGGAACCCGAGTAACTAGCTGAGAAGTTAGCGCCATCAGAGTCGTCCCTACTCGAAGAAGTCCTCTCTGTTATTGCAGCACAAGACCGCTCCGAGGGCAATGGCCGGAGTCGCGCCTTTGCAGCAAAGAGGCTTTGTTGTATCGTTTGGCATCGAGGGCTGCAAGGATAGCCGGCGGAAATGTGCGGTCGAGTCCGAGCTACCTGACGCTTTTTTACCGACTTGACCGAACGTGCACCCAGAATAGGAGACGTCATGAATGAAGGAGCCTTTCATTTGCGCTGAAGCTTCGTCTCGGCTCCGGCCAGTTGATACAGCCGTACGGTGCGGTCGAAGGTTCTGTCCTGAGCACCGACGAGTGTCAAGGGGCGGGGCGCCAACAAGCCAAGCACGTCGGGAATGTCGAGCACGCGCAGGACATTGAGAAAGGTCGGCCCGTCGCGGAACGAAGACGGCGGATCGGCCACCACCACTTCCGCGATGGCAGGCGTCGCCACCGCGGCGACGGCGCTGAGGATACCGGCCTGGCCACGCCCTAACACTTTCCAGTCGCTCCCCCATTGGCCGATCCCCTCCAGTTACAAGACCGTCGCGGCGATGTCGCGGACGCGCCTCTGATCCACAGTCAGATCGCGGGCGGCGCTTGTGCGGCGGCGGGCGGATGTGTCGCAAGAACAAGCAGGGCCACGAGGACCAGTTGGAGTAACCGAGGCAGATCGCTTGGGAATGATTGCAGGCTCTCCGGATGGCAGTGCAGGCGGAACCGGCTGAGAGTATAAAGGGAAGGAGGAAGGCAAGCAAAGAAAACAAGGCCTGGTTCCTACGCGGGTGGCACGCCCGGCCGTGAAGCTGAGCTGGCGGCGACGCGGGAAGAGATGGCAAGATACTTCAAGGAACTGGGGCAGCAATCTCGACGTAGGAGCAGGGAGCTATGACCACCATCAAGGGGACCGTGAAGAACCGACAAGTTGTCGTCGAGGTGCCAGCAGACTGGCCGGAGGGTTGCGAGGTGAGGATCGAACCGATCACCGAGGCTGACGTGGAGGACGACGGCCCGGCGCCGCCGGAGGTAATCGCCGCCCGTCTGGCTCTGCTGGACCAAATCGAGCCAGGGTGGCTATCACCTGAGGACGAGGCCGTCTGGAAGGGGCGCTTTAGGCTCAGAAGGAGTTCGAAAAAGACGACCTTCTACGAGTGGTCGGAGAAATTCAGGAGGAAGGCGAGCAAAGAACACGATGGTTCCCGCGCCCTCACGATGCGGCCGTGAACCTGGCAGGGTCTTGGTGTGTCCCGCTGTCATGAACCGAGAAGACAAACGCCAGTTACGCAAATTCAAGCGCGATCTCAAACGCGCCGGCAACAAACGCCGGCGACAGCACTTGAAGCGCACGCTCACCGATCAGCCTGACGAGGCGCCGTTCACCGAGTTCAACTTCGGCCGGTCCAGTTCCAGCGGCTTCAATGGCATGGATCAGGACGCAACGCGGCGCGTGAAAAAGCCGCGGAGTGATTGAGACTTCCAGTCGGTCTGAGAGTCACTTTCCTGCCAGGGAGGTACTCTTCATGCGACCTGATGACTTGCTGATCCGGCTCCGAGCGACCCCGTTCGTGCCGTTTCGCATCCGCCTCAACAGCGGAACGACCTTTGAGATTCGCCACCCCGAGATGTTGCGTGTCGGGCGATCCAGCGTCAATATCTACTCGTTCACTGGCGGGCCGACCGACCCCTACGAGCGGATGGAGATGGTGTCCCTGTTGCTGATCGAAGCTATCGAGCCGCTCGAAGCACCACGCCCTGCGTAACGGAAGAGTTCAGCGGCTGCGGCCCGCGCCGGACTGCCTGCCGAAGCATCAACGCGAAGAAAAAGGCGACAGGCACATTTATCTATCCAAGACGGCGGCGGAGAACGTGGGCCGCTCCCGCCGCCAGCATGCGCATCGGTTCGCCGCGTCGGTCCCCTGGCGGTCACGGCTTCTCCGGCAGCGGCGTGGCGTCCCAGATCGTCACCGTGTCGTCCCCTGCGCCGGCCAGGCGGTGGCCGTCCGGGCTGAAGACTACGCCGCTGCCACCGCCCTTCTTGAGAGAGAGGAGTTCCTGGCCGGTCTGCGCATCCCACACCTTCGCTTCACCTTCAGCG
>JBGQLF010001112.1:0-4200 GCA_041499985.1 Gemmataceae bacterium | reverse complement strand
CGTCCAGGCCAAACCCCCTCCGGCCGATAGCGCCAATAGTGCCCGGGTCCAGGTTGGGCCGCGCGCCTGCCAGGCTTGCACTCCGGCCGTCACCAGGCCGACCACCGCCAGGCCGACGAGCGGCAACATCATCCGAATGCCAATTTGGACGCGGCAGGTGAGGCTGAACACCAGCAGAACCGCCGCGGTCAAGCAGGCCCAGTTGGTCAGCGCCCGCGGCCGAACCAATCCCAACAGCATAGGCGCCAGCAGCAAAGGCAGGCTTAGCTTCATCGTCAGCAGCACGGGAAAGTAATACCATAAGGCCCGTGGATGCGACCTGCCGAGCAGGTAGACGCCGTGACCGTTCACATTGTGTTTGATTTGCCGCGCCAGCGCTTCGCCAGCATTACTGAAAATACGCAGGTGCTCCGCCAGACCGACGAACAGCTGCCGTCCCAGTCCCTCGGGCAACTTCTGGGCCCAGGCCACGAAGGAGGCCTCCGTTTGCCAATCGCTGCCGCAATAGAGGAAGACGAGCAACAATCCGCCCGCCACGATCTGAATCAGATCGCGCCGCCACGGGCGGAGAGAGCGGAGTAAGGTACGCACGAGTCCGACACACCGGTGCAAGGTCGAGTCCGATTCGTCGCTGGCGCTTTGAATACGTGGCAGTGCAGGATGGTTTTTGGCCGGCACTCGGAAGGCGCCCTGGCGGGCGAGTCGTTCCAACTCGACCACGAGGAGACAGAGCAGCCCGAAGACCAGGCCGGAAGCCTTGGCAAGCACCGCCGCGGCAAACCAGAGGGCCGGCACCCCCACTCGGCGTACCCAGCCGCTCTCGCGCCCCGTGCGGAAGTGATAGACCAACGCCAGAAGACAGGCCGTCACAGCCAGATCGGTCGTGGCGAGACCGGCATGCGCTAGTAGGCTGGGCTCACAAGCAAGATAAGCGACCGTTAAACGGGCTCCCCAGCGCCCCGCGAGTTGCCGGCCGGCCAACCAGCCGTACGTCAACAGCAGTGCCCAGAAAACCAGGTTGGCTGCCCGAGCCCAGGGCAATAGCTTATCCAGGTCGGGCCCGGGGTCGAGGAGGATGCCGTGCCAGCGTTCCCACAGGTACAGAGGCAGGGTTTCGAGATCGACCGGCAACGGCATGGTGCCGAGGCGCAATAAACCCTGATGACTTGCCGAGCGCCAGCCTTCCAGGCCGCGGGTGATGTAGACCGGCTCATCAAAAGTCACGCCCAGGCGCTGGGCCGCCGTCACGCACCAGAGCGACGATGCCGCCAGACAGACCAGGAACCACAGCCCGTCCCCGATCCGCTCATTCCTCCAGGGTCGTTCCATCGGCGCGTCACCGTCGCAAGTAGAGTATGAATAAACGGCATGTAGTCTTCTTGGCCGGCAAGGTCAAGGGCAGTCGTAATGGGGCAGTTGCTCGTGGCCCTCAATCGCAGTGGACGCCGTCCGGGTTTTTTGGTGAATTAGAGCCTTGCCGGTGACTCCGTCCCAAGGGCCGAGCGAGGATCGCCCAGGAGCAAGGAAGCTGGCCATGCCCGTGATGCATCACCCGGTTGTCGTCGAGCCCCTGAAGGCCTTCGGTGCGCCCCCTGGGCAGGATTCCGGACGCTTCCCCATGGGGCCACGCTGGCCCACTTTGCTCTTCCTGCTTGTCTTGTGTAGCTTCCTCTTCTTCTATGGCTTGGGCACGGGGGAACTGTACCGCACGGAAAGTCTGCGTGCCTTGATCGCCGCGGAGTTCCTGCACAGCGGTAACTGGGTGGTGCCGGTGCTCTACGGCCAGCCGTTGTTCACCAAGCCGCCCGGCATGTACGCGGCCATTGCCCTGGTGAGTTGGCCGATCGGCGAAGTCCGCGAATGGACCGCCCGCTTGCCCTCCGCGGTGGCCGCCCTGCTCACGGTCCTACTCTTCTATAGCTATTTCCGCCGCCAGGTAGGTGCACTCGGGGGGGTCGTGGTGGCGGTGGTGCTGCCGACGTCGAGTCTCTGGCTGACCTTCGCCCCATCGGCGGAGATCGACATGCTTCAGGTAACCTGGGTGACGCTGGCGCTCTTGTGCTTCCTGCGCGCCCTGGAAATCGCCGAAACGCGGCCCGCGATCGGCCGTGGCGGCACAGCAACGCGGAGCTATCGGGTCTCGGCTGCTGGCGAGGTGCTCGAAGACGTATCCGTAGAGCCAACCGTTGCGAGACGGCAACGCCGCGGCGAATGGTTCTGGTGGCTGGCTGCGTTGATCTGCGTCGCCGGCGGTTTCTTGACCAAGTGGACGGCGCCGGCATTCTTTTACGGTACCGTCGTGCCGCTGTTGTGGTGGCGCGGCCGGCTGCGACTTCTGGGGCAGCGGCATCATCTGGTCGGCCTTGCCCTGGCCATCGGCATCTGCCTGGCTTGGGTTACCACAGCCGTGGCCCTGGTCGGCTGGTCCGCCTTCAGCGACACCGTGAGCCGGGAGGCTCTGCTCCGACTCCTTCCCAGTGCGCAGCAACCCTATTCGTGGCGCAAGCTGGCTCTGCATCCCTTTCTGGTGTTGGGAGCGAATCTGCCTTGGTCGGCGAGTGCGCTGCTGGCGCTGCGGCCCGGCTTTAGCCAGCTCTGGGATCCGCGTGGCCGGCGGCTCTTACAGGCGCTGCACTGCTGGGTTTGGCCCAACCTGCTTTTTTGGAGCGCGGTTCCCGAACGGGCGATCCGGCACAGTTTCCCGCTGTTTCCGGGGATCGCTGGGTTGGCGGCGCTGGTATGGCTGGCCTGGCTGACCGGCCGCCTCCGCTGGCCTCTCGCCCGCTGGTCGCCGACCCAGGTGCTCGTCGGCACGTTGGCGTTCTGGATCGCGGTCAAGCTGGCCTTCGTCCATGTGGTCGTCCCCTTACGCAATGAGGTGCGGCAGCCGCGCGCCAAGGGCCATCAACTCGCCGCCTGCGTGCCGGCGGGGAAGACGCTCTATGTGATTGGACTGTACAACAAGGACGAGGGGATCCTGTTCTATTACGGTCGGCCGGTGCAGCGTTTGCAAGACTCCGCGCACTTGCCGACCCGTGGGGGACCGGTGTACGTCCTGCTGGACGAGCCGGAGTGGCGCCAGCAGGACTGGGCCCAGGCGGCGGACGTCCTTGTGCCTTTGCGGGATGAGCAAGGCGCCACGATTAGGCTTGTCCGATTCCCCGGCGGGGGGTGAGTAGTGGGTGGTGCCCTACCGATCTGTCATCCTTCATCCATCGCGACGGGCGGCGCGGTGCGCGATCAAGGCAGCGACGTAGCCTCCTTTGAAGCCGCTGTCAATATTGACCACGACCACGTTGGCCGAGCAGCTGTTGAGCATGGTGAGCAACGGCGCCAGGCCCCCGAAGGCCGCCCCGTAGCCGATGCTGGTCGGCACGGCGATCACCGGACAATCCACCAGGCCGCCGACCACGCTGGGGAGAGCCCCATCCATGCCGGCGACGACCACAATCGCGTCTGCGCCCGCGAATTGGCTGCGATGGCGCAGCAGGCGGTGAATGCCGGCGACACCAACATCGGCCAGGAGCGCGGCATCGCAGCCCAAAGCGCGCGCCGTCACGACTGCCTCCTGGGCGACCGGCAAATCACTCGTGCCGGCTGTGATGACGACAACCCGGCCCGACGTGGGTGCGGGAGACCCGGCCGGCAGCCAAAAGGTCCGGGCCAGGCGGTCTTGTTGTCCCAGGGGAAACTCCCGAGCCAGATGTTCGGCCTGCTCAGCATTGACGCGCGTGGCCAGGCAGTTTTGCCCTACTTCAACCAGCTTGCGGACTACCCCTTCGACCCATTCACAGTTCTTGCCTTCGCAGAAGATGACCTCCGGGAAACCGCAGCGCTCAGGCCGGTGGAGATCGACATGGGCATAACCCAGGTCGGCGACCGGTGCACTCGTCAACGATTGGACCGCCGCCGGCACGTCCAGCCGTCCGGCGCGGACCTGCTCCAACAAGTCGCGCAGCTGCTCCAGTTGCATTGGATTCCCTCGGAGTCGGCACCACGACCACTCCGCGGCAGGCGATGACAACGCGCTAGCTCGCCGCCGCTCGTTCAAGTCCTTTTTACGAAAAGCGCACGAAGCATGCCAATGCGCACAGAGCGTTCCCCACCCAACCGAACGGGAACAACTTCGTTTGGCGCTAGCGGCTGAATTCTGCTCCGGGGCATGGTCTTCAGGCATGGCCGGTGAAAATAACCTAGGCT
>JBGQLF010001111.1:0-4201 GCA_041499985.1 Gemmataceae bacterium | reverse complement strand
TTTTGGGTAAACCCGGTGGGGGGGGAATTTTTCAACTTGGCGGGTACCCCCGGCAATTTTTAAAATTTCCCGCCACGAAGCTGTTACCTGCCTTGGAACCGTGCCCTGAAAAGGGCCTTGCGAGCCGTGTCGTTTTGCCCGAAATGATTCTGGCAACGGGAACATTTGTTGGATCCTCAGGACCTACCTAGGATAATAGCCTCTCGCGGGCGGAGCGGAGAGTTACTTTCTTCCGACCTGAAACGCTGGTGCCTTCCTACCATGTTCCCTTTGTGGCGATTGCTCGCGGTAGCGCTGACCCTCGGTCTGTACCTCGGCCTTCCGGTCGTGGCCGGCGAACCGGCGCTGGAGAAGCAGCTTTTCCAGGAGGCCCCCAAGGCGCTAGCCCAGGCGGCGCGCCAGAACGGGGATGCCCGCCGGGGAGCGCTGCTGTTCCATCAGCCGCACGTCGGCTGCACCAAGTGCCATGCGGTCGATGGTGGCCCGAACCTCCTCGGCCCAGATCTGACCCAACGGAACCCCGACGCGACCGACGAGTACCTCGTCGAATCGATCCTGTTTCCATCCAAGGTGATCCGAAAAGGATTTGAGTCCGTCACCGTGGTCACGTCACGCGGCAAGATGCTGACAGGGCTACTGGTCGAGGACAGCAAGGACAGGCTCGTTCTGCGCGAGGTATCGGAGAAGAGTCCGTTGATCACCCTCGACAAGGAGGAGATCGAGCAGCGCATCGTGCCAACGACTTCCCTCATGCCCACAGGGCTGGTGAACGCGCTGGCTAGCCGGCAGGAGTTTCTGGACCTGGTGCGCTATCTCCAGGAGATCCGAGACGGCGGTCTCGTTCGGGCGAAGGAGTTGCAGCCGTTGCCGTCCGCCTATGCCCTGCAACTGCCCGCCTATGAAAACCGCATCGACCATGCCGGGATGATCGCGGGGCTGAACCAGAAGAGTTTTCAGCGCGGCGAGACGCTCTATCAACGGCAGTGCATCAATTGCCACGGCACCCACACCGAGCCGGGCTCGTTGCCGACGTCGCTGAAGTTCGCGCAGGACCCGTTCAAGAACGGCAGCGATCCCTACGCGCTGTACCAGACACTTACCCGCGGCTACGGCATGATGACCCCGCAGACGTGGATGGTCCCGGAGCAAAAGTACGACGTCATCCACTACATCCGCGAAGCCTTCCTCAAGACGCATAACCCATCTCAATACGTCCGGGTCGATCAGACTTATCTGGGCCGCCTGCCCAAGGGCGACACGCGCGGACCGAAGCCGACTTACAGCGAGCCGTGGGTGACCATGAACTACGGCCCGTCCCTCACGTACACCTACGAAATCGGCAACAGTGAAACGAACTTCGCCTACAAGGGGATCGCCGTTCGGCTCGACGCCGGCCCCGGCGGCGTTGCGCGCGGCAAGGCGTGGATGCTGTTCGATCACGATACCCTCCGCGTCGCCGCGGCGTGGACCGGGACCGGGTTCATCGACTGGAACGGGATTCAGTTCAACGGCCGACATGCAGTCCATCCCCGGCTCGTCGGGAACGTGCACGTCGCCAATCCGATCGGACCAGGCTGGGCGGATCCGGAGACCGGCCAGTTCGACGACCCCCGTTTGCGCGGTCGGGACGGCCGGCCCTACGGCCCACTGCCGCGGAAGTGGGCACATTACAAGGGCCACTACCTGCACGGCGACCGGGTTCTCTTCTCCTACACCGTCGGCGACACGGCCATCCTGGAGACATTCGGATATGAGACCGATCCGGCACGGGGTCTGGATGCCATTTTCACGCGCTCGTTTGAGATGGGGAAGTCTTCTCGTGATCTGCTGCTGCGCGTCGCTCCGGAGGACGTTGCCGTTGCCGTCATCGGTTCGGAGAAGGTCAGCGTACAGAAGAGCGCAGGCTTCACACTGCTGCGAATTCCCGCGGCCGCGACTCCGGTCCGCATCAAGGTGCTGCTGGCCAAACGCGGCATCGACAGGCTCAGCGCCTACGCGAAACAATCGGCCCCTCCGGAGCCTTTGGAACCGCTCACCCGCGGCGGGTCCCGGCGCTGGCCGGAACTGCTCCACCTGCCCGTGCTGCTGGGCCAGGAGGCTGGGCCGTTTGCGGTCGATGTGCTGGTGCACCCGGAGCGGAATCCCTGGCTGTGCCAGGTGCGGCTGACCGGATTCGACTTCTATCCCGATGGCAAGCGAGCCGCCGTCTGCTCCTGGGATGGAGACGTTTGGCTGGTGAGTGGCTTCGATCACTTGGCCGAGGGGCTGACCTGGCAGCGGATTGCGTCCGGGCTGTTCCAGCCGCTCGGCCTGAAGATCGTCGCGGGCCGCATCTACGTCACCTGTCGGGATCAGATCGTTCGGCTGCATGACCTGAACGGGGACGGCGAGATCGACTTCTACGAAAACTTCAACAACGACCACCAGGTGACCGAACACTTCCACGAATTCGCCATGGGCCTCCAGGTTGATGGGGTCGGAAACCTCTACTACGCCAAGGCCGCCCGCCATGCCAAGCCAGCGCTGGTGCCGCATCACGGCACGCTCCTGAGAGTAAGCCCCGATGGCGCGCACACCGAAATCCTTGCCACGGGATTCCGGGCTCCCAATGGAGTCTGCCTGAATCCCGACGGCACCTACTTTCTCACGGATCAGGAAGGGCACTGGACGCCCAAGAACCGGATCAACTGGGTGACGCAAGGCGGGTTTTACGGCAACATGTGGGGCTATCACGCGATCACGGATGCGTCCGACGAGGCGATGCTCCAGCCGGTGTGCTGGATCACCAACAACTTCGACCGTTCACCCGCGGAATTGCTCTGGGTCACAAGCGACCAATGGGGACCGCTCAAAGGATCGCTGCTCAATCTCTCCTACGGTCACGGTAAGATCTACATCGTCCCTCACGAAAAGAGCGCCGGCCAGATGCAGGGTGGCATGTGTGCCTTGCCGCTTCCGCCCTTTCCGACCGGCATCATGCGCGGCCGTTTTCATCCCGTTGATGGCCAGCTCTATACCTGCGGCATGTATTCCTGGGCGGGCAACCAGCAACAACCCGGCGGCTTCTACCGGGTGCGCTACACAGGCAAACCGGTTCACCTCCCGGTCGCGCTCCGGGCGACGACCAAGGGCGTGGCGCTCACCTTCAGCGGCGAGCTGGACCCAACCTTCGCCGCCGATTTGGGCCACTATGCCGTGAAGACCTGGGGGCTGAAGCGGAGTGCGAAATACGGTTCCGACCACGTCAACGAACAGCCTCTGCGTGTGGCGCGGGCGACTCTGGCCGCGGACACCCGGACGATCTTGCTGGAAATTCCTGATCTCAAGCCAACGTGGAGCATGGAGATCCAGTGTGCGCTCAAGAGCCGAGCGGGGAATGTCCTGAGTGTCGTGGTCCATAATACCATTCGCAACCTGGGGCCGTAACTGCGGATGGATGCTGTGAAGTTCGACCACAGACTGGAAATGGCCTGGGTGCGCGGGTAACATAGTTGCCCAGTGCCACCCTTGTGCCTCCTCTCCCGAAGTTTGCCCTGACCGTGATGCGAGACGACCGCAGCAGCGTCGCTCCACCAAACCTTGAAAGGAAGCCTATGAATCCGGCCTTCCACCACACGGGTCAGCATGTTCGCGCCACCCGTCACGCCGTTTTGCAGCCTGCCGCGTCGGACTTGATACGGGTGGGATCGCGGCGCTGGTTCTTGCAGACGGGATTGGCTGGGCTGGCCGGACTACCCCTGGCGGACCTGTTGCGTCAACGGGCCCAGGCGGCTGCGCAGGGGTCCACGCCGCGCCAGACCGCCGTGATCCTCTTCTGGCTCTCGGGTGGTCCGAGCCATCTCGACATGTGGGACCCCAAGCCCGATGCACCCAGCGAAGTGCGCGGGCCTTTCGGCGCCATCGCCACCCGCGTGCCGGGCATTCAGGTGTGCGAGCACTTTCCCTTGCAGGCGCGGATCATGGACCAGCTGGTCCTGATTCGCTCGGTGGATTGCCAGGCCAGCGATCACACGCCGATCACCATGCAAGCGGGCAACCCGCTCGCTCGCCGCACCAACGACGGCAAAGACGGGGGGGGGTATCCGTCCATGGGCTCGATCGCTGTCCGGTTCCGCGGGCCCAACGACCCGGACTTGCCGGCCTTTGTCGGTCTCGCCGATAGCTGGAAAGCAGACGTGTGGGGAGCGGGCCATATGGGGGC
>JBGQLF010001110.1:0-4216 GCA_041499985.1 Gemmataceae bacterium | reverse complement strand
GAAAGCAAAGAAAGAGACGGCGAGCGCCGCGTAACGATGTTCGTACCGACTGCGCTCCAACCAACGACTGCATAAGACTGAGGTCACTGTAATAAAGACGGGGATCGCTCTGATCATGAACAAAAATTGGCCTCTGAGCTTTTTGGTTCCTATTGGCTACTTCTGCCACTGGTTGCCGGCTGCCAAAGCCCGCTTGGCATTCGCATACTCCGCGTACCGTTGTTTCATTCTGGCAATGCGCCGCCGCAGACGGACCGGCTCCTCCAGTGCCAGGAGCATCAAGCTGCGCCGTTCTCGCGCCAAGGAGGCTCGACGGCCGCGGGCACGGCGCTCTCCCTTCAGGTCTTTCATCTGCTTCGCGATCTCGTCCAGGCGCGCGGAAACTGGCTCCAGGCTACGCACCAACTGTCGTATCATCTCCGTGCGCAGGTGGAGTTCTTCGACCAGGAGCACGGCCTGCTCGTGGCAGAGACTGCGGCACAACTTGCGTTGCTCCCGGGCCGGTGCATTCCGTTCAAGAAGCTGGCAGAAAGCGGCCTCGTGCTCAGCGATCAGTTGTTCGAGAACGTGCAGGTTGTGCGGCAGGCGCTGGAGGATCTGGTCCTTCTCCAGGCAAGAGGTCCTGATCGTGCGATCGAACGACAACTGGCCCGTTTGCACCTGCTGGAGTGTGTCCACGACCTGACGCAGGGCACCGGGGCATTCCAGCACGGCGCAGCGGAAACGCTGGCGGGTGACATCGATTCTCTTGGCGAGGGCAATCTCCTCCGGGCGCTGGAGCAGGGGGAACGCGCCCATCTGGGTCAGGTACTGACGCAGGGGATCGTCGCTCCAACCGCCATTGTTCTCGTCGCTGCCCCCGAAGCCGTGATCGCCAGAGGTCTCCTCCTGGGGCAAGACTGCGTTGTGTTCGGCCGTGCGGTGCTCCCCTTCCGACTCCTCGATCAACTCGATGCCCTGTTCTTCCAAAAGGAGCAGGATTTGGTCGAGCTTTTCGGGATGGAAAGGATCATCGGGCAAGCCGTCGTTGACCTGGCGGTACGTCAGGTAGCCTTGGCACTTGCCCGTTTCGAGCAAGGCTTTCACGGCCTCGTCCATTGGCACATCACCAGCAAGCAGAGTCCGCATCGAACCAGGTATCCCCATGACCGTTCAACCCGCCGTCGTTGCTTTCATTGCCCTTTCCATAGACGGACTGTCCACGCCTAGACCCTCTCACAGCAATCCTCCTTCTCGGCCACTTGGAATTGGTGGGTCACGAGAATCTCCAGGCAGTTGAGCGCCTCCGTGCTCTGAGGGCCCCGGGCCTCGAAGACCAGTTCGCTGCCGTATTCGGCCATGAGGCCGAGCAGGTCCCAGACGCTCTTCGCATCCGCTTGCTGCGCGCCACAGCGGACGAGCAGCACACACGGAAAGCGCCGAGCCTGCTCGCACAGGAGAACGGCGGCACGCAAGTTAAGCCCATCGGCATGGGCCACCGGAATAATGCGCGATGCGTATTTCATGGCTGTCACCATCCTCTTCGTGAAACTGGACGCGCCGAGTCCGGTTCGTGGGCGGTCAACTCTTGCGTCCACCAAGCCAGGCCGATCAGTCGCTGCGGACACGCCTCACACTGGGCATCCACATCCGAGTCGTCTGCTTCAACCCCTTCCGCTTAGCAATTCGGGTCATGGCGGCTTTGACACCCCTCACCACCCTCCCCTCGTTGCATCCCTCCCGGACGCGTTTGGCTACGAAGGCGTCGAGCCTTTTCATCGCTGCCACCCTCTGTGCCAGGGTTTTGGCTTCGAGTAAGATCACGGCGATCGACCTGGCCGAACCGGCGGCATCAGACTTGGCTGTGTCGGACTTCACCTTGGGCGTACGAGACTTTAGCATGCTGGCTCCTTTAGGGCGCGACCTCAGGCCTCGTCGTCGCGGTCCCTGCCGCGATGTCTGCGGTGAAGAAGGGACGCTTGGGCTTCGTTCCAAACCGCTTCGCGCACACTACTCACAACCTCGGGCCCATCGAATCCCAAGCGCACGTGGCGCCGGCTACACTCGACACTGTCAGGATCACCCGTGAGCCGATCCGAATTCGCTCGCCCTTTTTCCGGCTGAGGATCAACCTGGCTGATAATTCCCTCCTGGAACGGGCGCGAACCGGAACCAGCTCCCACCGCCGAGCATGCTCTTCTCTCGAATCCCACGTTCAAACGCGCTCGCGGAGATTGAGGAGTGCTTTCAGCTCCGCCTCGGCTTCGAGCCAATCTTGAACCGCGTCGCCACCCATACAGCCGCGCGCTACCCATTTTGCATAAGCCCGCTCCGCGATCACCTTGTGACTGGGAACCACATTGGCCGGCGGCGCGGCCATGACACCGGTCGCCGAGCGCCCCGCAGCATACAACCCCGTGCCCCGTCTCATCACTTTCGCTTTCACAGCAGTCCTCCTTCTTGGACACTTGCATAAGGCCATCAGAGCCTGTCGATACGTGGGGTTCCTGGTAATTCTTACCTGCTCTCGTTCAAGTGAGTTCTTGGAGAAAGTGATAGACCGCCTCGGCGGACCGGCAGCCATGCAGTTGCAACCGTTGGCTCTTGTCCCGGCCAATGGCAATGAGCCTTCCCAGGATGCCGATCAGCTGTTCGCGCCGGTCGAGGGGCGCGAGTAGCAGGAAAACAAAGGAGACGGGCTCGCCATCGACGGCCTCGAAAGGGATGCCCTGGCGGTCGATGCCCACCACACCGATAAAGTCCTCCGTAACGCTCGATCGACAATGCGGGACGGCGACGCCGTTGCCCAGGCCTGTTGTCCCTATCTTCTCCCGAGCCAGGAGCATCTGGAGGACCGATTTTTCCGTTTCGGGGGTTAGGTGGCCCAAGACGACCAGGTGGTGGACCAACTCCTCAATCACTCCTGGCTTGGTGCGGTGCTTCAAGCCTAGGACAATGGCTTCCGGCCGGAAGATGTCCGCCAACTGAACCGGGAAACTCACGGGGCTAGTTGCTTGCATGGGGGGACTCCAGCATCGCTCGGGACCTCTGTTTCAGCGTTCGTCTCAGCACCGACTCGCGCATGCGGGCAAACGCTGGCGTGTCAAGATGACCGCGTTGCCTTGGGCGTTGAAACGAAGGGTATGCATGTCATGGCGCATCCACCACAAACCGCGGCCGGTGGGGCGCTCAAGCGGTTCGGCGTCCGTCGGATCGGGACTGCGGCCGGGTCAAAACCTTCGCCCTCATCTGCGATCCGGATACGAAATCCTTTAGCATGAGGATGACCGAGTAAAAGCGAGGGGATCTACTTCCCCATCTAACCCCAAGGGAAGGTGCCCTCGTTCTACTGACGAGTCCCCTCCCCTTCCCCATCCGCGGCCTCCGCGAGGTGCTGCACTATTCAGTCCAGGCCTCTCCCCAGCAACGCTTTCACGCACGTCCAATCCACAGACTTCCTCGACAGGGATTTGGCCGTCCGCTCAGCCCACAGACTTAATGCCGGCCCTTGCAAGAAGTAAGACACTCCGGGCTCATCCGGCCTGGCCAATTGTGGTTCGATCGCGGTGAACGTCAGCCGTTCGTTACAGCGCACACAACGCCGTACGCGGTACGCTTGCCCCTCCAGCACCACATCGCTGATGTGATGGTCGTAGGGATAAGCGTGCGGACAAGGAACTGCTACCTGGGGGTGCTCGCGCAAGAACGCCAACAGCGGTCGAGCATTTCTGGATGTCAAATAGATTTCCCACCGCGGCCGCAGCTGCTCATCCACCGAACCAGTATCCTCGGCCATCGCCACTTCCCCACAGTAAACCAACGGGCCAGAACCGTCTGGTTGCCAGAGACTTCGGCTCGCAGCCCCTTTGTGCGTGAACAGCAGGAGGGGTTTGCAAAGGCCGTGCCGGAAACCGGCGGCCGCATTGCGAAGAACTCTAGCGCTTGAATTCGTGCGGACTTGCGCTGAGCCAAGCCGTAGCCACGGGAGCCGAAGCCATCACTGGGAGAAGTAAAGGTCATCTGCAAGGAATTGCAGGAAGGTGCAGGAGTTTGCAGGAGGTCGCCGCCAGAAACCGGCTGGCGGCGACTACTGAAGTCCATAGCGGTTCATCTTGTAATGCAGGGTGCGCACGCTGACGCCGAGGAGCTGTGCCGCCCGTTCGCGATGTTGATTACACTGGGCCAGAGCTGCCAGAATCGCCGACTTTTCCGCTTCCTGCACAGCCAGGTCCAGGTT
>JBGQLF010001109.1:0-4227 GCA_041499985.1 Gemmataceae bacterium | reverse complement strand
GCAAGTTGAAAACTTGCCGCCACAACGGTGTTACCCAGAACACAGCCAATCTGAACCATGCCGATTTCCGAAGCTAGGCGTGTGGGGAAGGCAGCAGGTAGAGCGTTGGTGCGCCAGGGCGCGCTCTCCGCAGCACAACCGGTACGACGGATCTTCGTGGACCTCGTCCGCGCCGGCTGCTGTTGAGCTTAGAACCCAAATTCCCCTTGTAATCCGACAGCCCCTCGACAAGAGCAAGGTGCCGTGCGTAGAATTGTTCGTCGGCCGCGTTGGCGTGGCCGATCTTGGTGGTGAAAACGCCTTCTGCCCTCGGCAGCGCCTTCAGACTCGCACACTATGTACCGAACGCCGTGGCTCTCCAATCGACGCCACCGCTGGGTAGCGGTGGCCCTTCTCGGACCTCTTCTCTTCCTCCTTCCCGGGAGCCTGCCGAACGATTGGTGGGACAATGGGTTACGGCCGGAAGCCATTGCACCGGCACCCGCCGTAGCCCTCGAGGAGGCGACTCCCGACGCGACGGTGTCGGCCACGTTCTCCAACTCGCAGGCTCAGCGGGTCGAGCACCTGGCTCAGCTTGGGGTTCCGCGTTGGCACGCCGCAGGGTATCGCGGGCGCGGGGTCACGGTTGCCATTCTCGATTCCGGTTTTCGCGGTTATCGTGAACACCGCGGGCATGCTCTGCCGGCGCACCTCACCGTCCGCTCGTTCCGCAAAGATGGCAACCTGGAGGCGAAGGACAGCCAGCATGGCATCCTCTGCGGCGAGGTGATCCATGCGTTGGCCCCTGAAGCGGAGTTGCTGTTCGCCAACTGGGACCCGGATAGCCCGGAGCAGTTTCTGACAGCGGTGCGCTGGGCGCGCCAACAGGGGGCCCGCATTCTTTCCTGTTCGCTCATCATGCCTAGTTGGAGCGATGGCGAAGGTGGTGGTCCGGTGCACGAAACGCTGGCCCGCATTTTGGGAACCGGGGGCGACCGCAACGACCTGCTCTGTTTCGCCTGTGCCGGCAACACGGCGCAGCGGCACTGGAGCGGCCCCTTCCAGGATGATGGAACCGGCTTCCACGCTTGGCAACGGGGGCAGATCGACAATCGCCTCCTCCCCTGGGGGGAAGAACGCGTCTCCGTCGAGCTGTGTTGCCCGGTGGGCGCCGGCTACGACCTCTTTGTCCTCGATCAGGCCACCGGTGCGGAAGTGGGGCGGTCCTCGGTCCGCGGGCGGACGGCGGCGAGTTGTACGGTGGTCCGTTTCACGCCGCAGGCTGGACATACCTATGCCGTTCGGGTCCGCCTGGCGGAGGGCACGGCGCGACCGTTCCACCTGGTTGCGCTGGGCGGCAGCCTGGGCTGCGCGACCGCGCGGAGCAGCATCACGTTCCCGGGTGACGGCTCGGAAGTGATTGCCGTGGGCGCGGTCGATCATGACGGCCACCGCACTGGGTATAGCTCTTGTGGTCCCAATTCGCCGCAGCCGAAACCGGATCTGGTGGCGGCGGTGCCGTTTCCCAGTTTGTGGCGGTCGCGGGCCTTCTCCGGCACTTCGGCGGCCGCCCCGCAGGCCGCGGCTCTGGCCGCTCTGTGGTGGTCGCGTTACCCGGAGTGGACCGCGAATCATGTCTGGGCGGCACTGCGCGGCTCCGCGCGAGATCTGGGCCCGCCGGGCCATGATTATGAGACCGGCTATGGGTTGATCACACTGCCCTGAATGCTAAGGAGCGCCGGTCACAGGGTTTCATAAGGTTGGGGGAGGCCAATACGGCTGAGAGTGTCCGCCAAATGCTTGGCGAGATGTTCGCGGTATGGCGTCTGGTGGCGGGCGCGGCGTTTACGCGTGCGGCACAGCGACAACAACAGATCGAGCCGGACGGTGTGCAGGCGGCGGAGATCGACGATCATCTCGCCCAAGCCGAGGTCGGTCCGAGCCGGCAAAAAGTACCAACCCCAGACCCGACCGGCTCGTATCGGCCCCCTCACGTCCGCCAACTTGAGGATTTGGGCATCGACCAAGTGCTGTGCATCAAACACGGACGCAACGAGCGCGGCGAGCGTCTTCTGGTTGGCCAGGTCGCAGGTCTGGGTCACGACCACCACCCGATTCAGCTCCAGTTGGACCTTCGCCCTTTCCAATTGATCCGCGCTGAAATCCGTCACCGACGCCACGGGGCAGCCGTCGATCAAATCCCCCTGGTCGATGCGTTCGTCCAGCGATGGCAAGTGGTAGATCATTCAGGCGCCAAGTCGGATTCATCCAGTTCCAGAGGTGGCGGCAACGTCAACTCGCCACACTGGGCGATAACGGTTCTTGCATCCGGCGAGGGCGGGATGTCCAGCCAGAGGTTCATCATCACCATGTCGTCGAATTGCGACCGCTCTTCCCGTGGCTCCTCCGGACTGGGTGTGTCTAGCATCCGCACTTCAACCTCGTGGCCGTTGACCGTGGTTCGGTACGTCTGTCCGGGTTTGAGATTGAGTTGCCCAAGGGCTTCTACTAACAACGTACTCATCTCCGATACCTCCGCGTGCAGAGTCCTCTCAATTATTGTAACGCCGTTCGCTGTCACCGAGAAGAACAACGGAATTCACTCAGTTGAATGCGGAGGCGCCCCGCCCAATCTGTGCCAGGTAGCAGCCCTGGAGCGCCTGCGGCAAGCCGGACGGAGGCGGCCAAGTGGGGGAACGTGATGGAAAGCAGCCGCCAAGCGTCCTCATCCTCCGTTGGTTCTTAGCGAGCTACGTGACTCAAAGCGAGCAATCTCCTCGACTTGGGACACCGGTCGCCACGGGTGGGACGCCGGGAAGAACTGCCACGTCGGTCAGCATATCACCTATTGTGCAGCATATTAACAATGTAGCTGACCGGCTGGCGCTCACAGTCGGTCCAGCGGGCTCCGCACTGCTTTGCCGCCACGGTTCAGGACATGCGTTTAGTTCTACAGCAGCACTTTGTATTGGACCTTTTTGTGCCGTTTATGCTATGATTTCGCATGCGATTGCCGAGCAATCCGATTCCGTCCTAGGTGGTACTCCACGATGGCAATGGCATCGGTCTCGGTTAGCTTCGGTTGGGGCAAAGCACTCTTCAGCAAGCGCAGCGCCATGTCCAGGCTCAGTTCGAACCGGAAAAAGTGACCGGAAAAAGAACCGGAAAAAGTGTCAGGAACCGATTTCACAGATCGGAGACCGGAAAAAGTGTCAGGAACTGATTTCACAGATCGGAATCGGTTCCTGACACTTTTTGCCTCCCCTGACACTTTTTGTCTCCCTTTTTGTCTCCCTGACACCTTGACCGCGATGTGACACCTTTGCGCGTTGCCCACGCACGAGAGGCGGAGGCGGCGTAACAGGCTTTCGCGGTCGTCGGTTGACCCGGCCCCGACCTCAGCCGGCGGAGGGCTATGCCACCAGAACACCAAGCCCAGTCAACTCGGCAGGAGCCTGCACACAGCCCCGCTCCAGCGCTGGACTGGCGCTGTGGCGACGGTTTATAATGGACTCCAAAGTGACGGATTCGGTCAACACAGAGACAGGATCGGTAGCGTGTGTAGCGAGGAAGGGGTGAAGCAATGAGGGACGTGGCAACGAAGGACTCTGCGGAAATGGAAGCGATGCACGCCGTTTACTGCCAAGGAGGCGAGGAGCGCCAGATGGCACCCCACATTGTGTATGCGGACGCGCTTTGCCCACACACGGACTGTGCCGAGCGGCTCCAGGCCATCGACTTCCGCCTGGAAGCCCATGGGCGCGCGGTCCACGACCCCCTCGTGCGCGCCTGGTGGAAAGACACGGGCTTCGCGGGCCGTTGTCCTCGGTGCGGCGGTTGGATCCATTTCACCATCCGTGGCAAGCGGGCGCTGACCGCGGCGGAGGCAGCGCAACTTCCCCAGCTTCCGGACAACTGGCACAGCGTCGCGACCATTCTGTGAGAATCCAGGACCATCCGGTGTCAGGACCATCCGGTGTCCGTTCCTTTTTCTGGCGCGACCGGGATCTCCAGAGAGCCAAGGGAGAGCACGGCGGCGAGAGAAACGCTGCGAAGTCGGTCCTGGTGGACGCTGGCGAGCCGGATCGAACGGACGCCGCTCTTGGGCAGAGTTCACGGAGCTGACCCAGGCGGAGGACCTCCGGCACCGCGCCGGCGGAGCCATTCGCGGAACTGCCGCACGACCGCGTTCTCATCGGCGGCCTGGCGGGCTTGTTGCAGGTAGCCGAGCAGGTCGGCCGGGGTGAG
>JBGQLF010001108.1:0-4228 GCA_041499985.1 Gemmataceae bacterium | reverse complement strand
TCGGCTACCATGCGCTTCGGCTACAACACCAATGGGTTCGCTCACCACCGCCTGGCCGACGCCTTGAGCATCCTGGCCGAGCTCGGCTATCAGAGTGTCGCTCTCACGCTCGATTACGGGGTACTCGATCCGTACGAGGGTGACTTACCGGGCCGCCTTGCTCAGGTTCGCGGCTGGCTCGAACGGCTCGGACTCCGCTCGGTGATCGAGACCGGGGCCCGTTTCCTGCTCGATCCCCGCCGCAAACATCAGCCAACGCTGATCAGTCCGGAAGCCACGCAGCGGGCAGCCCGTCTCGATTTCCTGTGCACGGCGGTCGACTTGGCTCACGACCTTGGCTCCGACGCCGTCAGTTTCTGGTCCGGTACGCCGGTGGATGACGCTCCCGCGAAGATCCTGATGCAGCGGCTGGTGGAAGGTTGTCAACGGCTCTGCGAGCGCGCCGCCAGCCGACAAGTTCCGCTTGCCTTCGAGCCGGAGCCAGGCATGTTCATCGACACCATGGCACGCTTTGCCGAGCTGCATGAGCGAATGGAGCACCCTTCCTTCGGCCTGACGATCGACATCGGGCACTTGCACTGCCAGGGGGAGGTGCCGATCGCTCCTCACTTGCGCCGGTGGCAGGCTCTCCTGCGGAACGTGCATATCGAAGATATGCGCCACGGGGTTCATGACCATTTGATGTTCGGCGAAGGGGAGATCGACTTCGAGCCGCTTCTGCGCACACTCGAGGAGATCGGCTATACCGGGGGCGTTCATGTCGAGTTGAGCCGGCATAGTCATGACGCAGTCGAGACGGCTCGTCGCGCCCTGGCATTCCTTCAGCGTGCACGAGAACGGTGACACTAACTCGAAACGTCGGCGCGGGACGAAGCATCCCGCGCCGACGCTTCGAGATCGTGCAATAGGCTCAGTCGCGGAAGACGCTGTGGCAGTTGTTGCAGGTGGAATTGAGCTTAGTCGCAGCGGTCTTGAGTTCCGCCGGCTGCTTCGCTTTGGCGGCGGCGGCGACTGCCAGTGCTCCTGTGTGCATCTCCTGAGTCAATTCCTGCCATTTCTTGGGATCCTTGTCGCCCGTTTTCTGCATAACGGGGCATTTGTGTCGCGCCACGAGCGCCACAGCAGCGATGACTTGGCCAGCCTTCGTCAAGCCGGCGGATTGGGCATCCAGTTCCTGCTGCGTCAACGGCTTCTTGGCCATGGCCATCACCTTCGCTTCGATACCATCAGGCGTGACCGCCCCCGGGCTAGTGCCCACGCCGAGACCACCCTTGGCGCGCAGCTTGAAGAGGTCCATGACGCTGTCGAGCTCGATGGTCTTCGCGAGAGCCTCGGCATCTTTCCTGGCGGATGCGACGTCTGGCTTGGCCACGGTATCGGCCAACTTCTGTATGGCCGCGCCCAATTTCTGGCCGTTGGCGGCCGTGCCGCTGCCGCCACTGAGGGACCAGACGCCCACGGCCAGTAACACGGCACTGGCCAGCCACACACGTGCGTGTGTCCTCATGAGGTACTCCTTCGAGGGTCCACGGATACAATTTGCACGCGGCGCACGGTCCTCGCGACAATGGCCGCATGCCTGGTTTGCAGACACGCCGGAGGGCGACACCTGCCAGCTTGGCGGATCAGGCTGCTCACTTCACCAGCGGCGCGACCGGCTCCCCGCCGAAGACCACGCGGTAATCCTTGAGCAGCCAGCGGATAATCAGCTCGCGGTCAAGGTCACTCAGGTGAACGACCTTGGTCGCTTCGTCCAGCTCTTTCTTTTGCTTCTCGTCCTCCTCGGGGATCCTCCTGCCCAGGAGGTCTTTGAGCCGGCCCAATTCCTCCCTGGTGACGGGCGCCGTCGGACTTTCTAGATCGCGAAAGAGTGGCATGCCGTTGCGGTTGCGGTCGCCATAACGCAGCGGATGGTTCGGCGCCATGATCATCAGCCGCAGCCAATCGGCGTCGCCATAGCCCGTGAAATCGGGACCCTTAGTCGATCCGCCTCCCGTTCCGTCGTACGTGTGGCACTGCCCGCAGTGGTTCTCGAAGGCACGATAGCCCTGGGCGAAAGCGGACGCGTCGTCTTCCTTGGGAACCGGGTTGCGCGGGTGACTGCCGAGCCAGGCGGCGGACTGATCCCACTCTTTCTCTTCCTCGGCGTTGAGCTTGGGACGAGTCCGATTGACCCAGTTGCTCATGGCCCTCAGCTTGGTATGACCAAAGAAACGTGGACTCTCTGGCTGCCGCAGCAAGTCGCGGATCCAGGGCTCGGTCCCAAAGCCGGCCAGGTCCGACGCCGTGGCGCCGGCACTTTGGATTTCCTCGCCATAGTTGTGGCAGGTGGCACAGTTTTGCTTGAATAATTCCGGTCCACGCGTCAACGGATCGCGCCGTAACAGGTGAATGGCCCCATCCGCCGGAATGCCCGCATGCGCCAGCTGAATCGCTCGCTGGCCGAGCTTCTCGGCCGCCTCGAGCTCATCCTGGAACAGCTTCGCCTTTTCCACGCGCTGGCGGGCGGCCTGATTGAGCTCCGCGATCTCTTGAGAACTCAGGTTTGGTTTGCGGTCATCGGCAATCGCCAAGTAAGTCAGGGTCGCCACGCCGACGAGCAGCCCGCTGACGACGGCGATGCCGCAGGCGTGCCCGAATTTGCGCATCCAGCCGTAACCCAACAGCGGTAGCAGAAAGAGCAACACGCCGACGCCATTGGGAATCATGACGGTGCCGATGATCTCCTGGTCGCCTTCGAAATACTTCAGGAGCTGGAAGAGGAACAGAAAGTACCATTCCGGGCGCGCCGGGTAGGGCCGGGCCGGATCGGCAGGTGCATCGAGGTTCGCGCCCTTGCCCTCGTAACCCGCGTGGGCCCAACGTTCATATCCGCTGGACGGCAGAATCTCCGTACCGGCGGTCGGCTCGGCCGCCTCAACCTTATGTGCGTGGCCATAGAGCACCAGGCCGAGCATGATGCCAAAGATGAGCAGGCTCACAATCATGTCGCGAAACGCCTGGTCCGGCCAGAACCAGCCTTCGCCCACTGCGTGCTTCGGGTAAGTGACGCCGTGACGACGGAAGACCGTCAGGTGAGCGATGGTCAGCAGGATGACCAGCGGGGGCAGCACGCCTACGTGAAGGGCATAAAAGCGCGTCAACGTGTGATGGCCGTAGACCGGACCTCCGACGATGACTTTCTGAAGCCACGGACCGGCGACCGGCAGGTTGCCGGCGATGTTGGTCGCGACCTGGGTCGCCCAGTAGCCTTTCTGATCCCAGGGCAAGAGGTAGCCAGTCAGGCTCAGCGCCAGGACCATGGCCAGCAGAGCCAGCCCGAGCCACCAATTGAGCTCACGCGGCGGCAGATGAGCGCCGGCGATAACGACCTGGAGCATATGAATGCCGAGCAGCACGACCATCGTTTGCGAACCAAAATGGTGCAGGCCGCGGATCAGCCAGCCAAAATCCATCTCGTACTGGATGTAATAAACGCTCGACCAGGCCGTGCTGTCGCCCGGGCTGTACGAAGTCATCAGCAGCAACCCGGTGAGAAGCTGCACCGAGAACACAAACAGGAGACAACTGCCCCAGACATAGCGCCAGCGGGCGCCGCCTGGGATGTGCTCCAGCAGTAAAGCATCGGCAACACGGCGGTAGCCAGTCCGATGGTCCAGCCATAGATACAAGCGCTCGATCACGACACATCCTTTGCGGCGGATGGGAACTGCTATTCCGACTACACGACGCTACGCCTTCAGCACCTGATCATGCCGTCCCTGGATAAAGTTCTCGTATTTGACCTGAATTAGGTCCGGATTTGCCGGATCCTTGCGGACCTCCAACCGATCGAGGCCGCGCGGTGCTGGGTTGGCGGCGCCCAGTTGCTGTTCGCTCAGCCGTTCGCCCGAGAGCTGAAACGTGCCGCCGTGGCAAGGGCAGATGAAGCGCCTGAGCTTGTCCTCGAAATTGACGGAGCAGCCCAGGTGAGGGCAGATCGTCGTGAAGGCATCCACCTGGCCGTCTTTGCGCCGCACCAGCCAGACACGACCGATCACATCATTGGGATGCAGCGTCCAGGCATCACGGCGCACCGCGCGGATCACGACCTGTTTGGGAACGTCCTCCTGCAACTCGTTCATCTGGGCCACTGTCTTGAAGTCCCCAGCCTGCGCCTGGCGATTTTCGGCGGGCTGATCATCTTCTTCCTCGTCGTGGAGCCGGAAGGCCTGAACCGGCTATGGCG
>JBGQLF010001107.1:0-4229 GCA_041499985.1 Gemmataceae bacterium | reverse complement strand
CGCCCTGGGAGCCATCCTGTATGAGGTGTTGACCGGGCGGCCGCCGTTCAAGGCGGCCACGCCGTTGGATACCGTGCTGCAAGTCGTGTCGGAGGAACCCGTGCCGCCCAGCCGGTTGCAGCCCAAGCTGGCGCGCGATCTGGAGACGATCTGTCTGAAGTGTCTGCAAAAGGAGCCGAGCAAACGCTACGCGACCGCTGAGGCGTTGGCTGAGGATCTGCGGCGCTTTCTGGAGGATCGGCCGATCGTGGCGCGGCCCGTGGGGTGGCTGGAGCGGGGCTGGCGCTGGTGCAAGCGAAATCGGGTCCTTGCCGCGTCGGTGGCGGCCATCACGGTCGCCATCCTGGCCGGCTCCGCGGCCTCGACGTGGTTCGGCATCCAGGCCGAGCACAATGCCCAACGCGCGCAGGCGGCGCAACGGGCGGCGGAGGACAACGAGGAGAAGGCGCGACAGAATCTCCAGGTGGCCACGGCCAACGAACAGCGTGCCAACCGCGCTCGATCCGAACTCGACACGCTGGCGGCCCTCCGCTGCATCACCATCGCCTACCAGGATTGGCTCTCCGGCAATATGTATCGGCCGCGCAAACTCCTCGACGCCTGTCCGCCGGAGCTGCGCGGCTGGGACTGGCAGTTGCTCAACCGGATGATCCAGCCGGAGCTGTTGCACGTGCAAGACGGCAGCGCCCGGGTAACCGGCCTGGCCCATACTCCGGATGGCAAGCTGCTCCTCAGTGCCTCGCTGGATGGCAAGATTCGGGTCTGGGAGCCCGCCACCGGTCGGTTGGTTCGCACGCTGATTGCCCACCGTCAGCCGTTGCCCATTGGGAATGGCTCGCTCGAGCTGTATGGCGTGGCGGTGAGCGCGGATGGCACACAGATCGCCGCTGGTGCGGAGGACAATACCGTCGTCCTCTGGGACACCCCAACTGGCGCCGAACGGCAACGCTTCCAGGGGCACACCGGGCTTGTCCTCGGCGTGGCGTTCAGCCCCGATGGCAAACGCCTGGCCTCCACATCGCGGGACCACAGCGTACGGCTCTGGGACACGGCTACCGGCAAGGCCGAGAAAGTCTTTCAAGTGCCTCCGGAGGACCACTTGATGGGCGTGGCCTTCAGTCCGGACGGGGCGAAGTTCGCCACGACGGGGCGTGAAGCGCGGTTATGGGATGTAGAGAGCGGGAAAGCGGTGACGTTGTACGGACATCGCACTCCTTCCTTGGGCTTGGCCTTTAGCCCGGATGGACGGTTTCTGGCGACGGCGGGCGGCCTGGAAGCGCTGGTGCGGATCTGGAATGCACGGACCGGTCAGCCGGTGACCACCTTGCCCGGTCAACCGGATTTTGTCTTCAACGTGGCCTTCAGCCCGGATAGCCAGCGGCTGGCCTCGTGTGGCTGGAGGGGCGAACTGAAGATCTGGAGCGCGGCGACCTGGCGGGAGCTGCACCGCTTGCTCAGCTGGTGGACGCTCGCGGCGGTTGCCTTCAGCCCCGACGGCCAAGAAGTGACCACGGGCGAGTGGGGGGGCGCCATCAACTCGCTCTCCGCGTTTGACAGCATCAGTTGCCAGGTGATCCGGGGTCAGGTCGGCAAGCGCATCACGGCCGCGGCCATCGCGCCCGATGGCAAACAAATGGTGGTGGCACGGGATAACGACACCATGCGCTACTGGAGTGCGGCGAAAGGTTGGGAGGACTCCTATCTCGACCAGGGCGGAACCGTCACCACCCTCGCAATCAGCCCAGATGGCAAATGGCTGGCTTCTGGGAGCGTGAACAACGTGATCGTCCTGTGGGAGATCGCTGCCCCAAAGAACAATCATACTTTGGGGCACAGTGGGCGCCTCAATCGCGTTGTATTCAGCCCAGACGGCCGGTGGCTGGCATCGGCTAGCTCTGACAAAACGGCGAAAGTTTGGGACATTGCTGCGAAGAAGGAGGTCCGCAGCTTGCCGCACGATGGCCCGGTCAAGGATCTCCTCTTTACGCGCGACGGCAAGCGCCTGTTCACGGCCTGCCAGGACGGGCGGGTGCGCCTCTGGGAGATCGCCACGGGAACGGGGTCTGAGGAAATCGCGGGCTTGCCCGGCGGGGCGCGCTGCATCGCCCTGAGTCCGGATGAGCGGCTGTGTGCCGCTGCCGACGAGAACAATGGGATTCGTCTCTTCGAGCTGGGACAGGGCAGGGCGCCAGCGCCGGAAGTGTTTGACGGCCATTCCTGGGGCATCGACCGCCTGGTGTTCAGTCCCGACGGCAGCAGGCTGGCCTCCTGCGGTGAGGACGGTACCGTGCGTCTGTGGCACCCTGCCACGGGGAAGGAAACGTTAAGCTTGATCGGTCACACGGGTCCGGTACGCGACATCGCGTTCACCACAGACGGTCGCCAGCTCATCTCGGCCTGCCTGGACGGCACCTTGCGGATGTGGGACGCCGGTCCGCCGGAAACCCCCGTCCAGCGGCGGGCCGCCTACCTTGCCGGGAGTCTGCTGCGTCATCGGCAGGAGATGCGTGAGGCCTGGATGAGTCGGCAGTACTTCGCCTACGATTTCCATGCCAGCCGCTGGCTCGCCGCCCACCCCAAGGACATCGACGCCGTAGAGGAGCGCGCGATCGCGCGCATGCTGCTCGGCCGCTACGCGGAAGCCTCTGCAGACCTCAAGCAGGCAATTGCCGAGGCCAAGGATGTGAACACGCGCGTACAGAACATGTGTTTTGAGATCGTCTTACAGGCTGCCAGGGGTGATGACGACAGCGCCCGCAAAGCGATCGCCCTTGCCCTGTTGGCGTCGAAACTGAGTACCGATCCGCTCGGGCAAGTGATGATTGCCGCGTCCGCGTCCATCTTGCCCCGCGCAGCGGACGGGAATGTCCTGGTGGCCATGATGGAAGCCGGCATGAAAAAGCTGGGCAAACCAGAGCCTTACATTTTCGCGAGCTTTTACGCGGGTGCACTCTTCCGGGCCGGCCGACTCGACGATGCCCGCCGTGAGTTCGAACGGGCCTGCGCGGAACATGCCACCGGGGGCCTACCCTGGGACTGGTACTGCCTGGCGATGATCCACCATCGGCAAGGACGGCCCGCCGAAGCGCGCGCCTGGCAACTGAAGGCGCAAACCTGGCTGGAGAACGCCGCCCCCGACACGCCACTGAGTATTCCCATGTTCGAGCGCGACCCGCATTTTCCGGTCGGGATCATGCAGCTCCTCTTCCGGATCGTTCGCCGCGAGGCCGAGGCCGTCCTGAGCCAGCCGCCGGACGGACCGAAGCAATGATCCTCCTGGTGGAAGGTGGAGGAGGGGGAATTGCCCGCCTGACCTCATTCCCACCCAAGCCTAAAATGAAAGCGGTGATGGATTCAGGCTTCGCGCGAAGCTGCCCATGGCCCAGGTAACCCGAACTACGGACGCCAAAGCACGCATCAGCCTGCCCAAGAGCTTCGCCAATGCGACGGTGATCATTGAGCAGGTGAGCGAAACCGAAGTCCGCAATCGCAAAGCGCAGGTCATTCCGGAAGACGAAATCCAATTCTACGAAGAGTCCCGTGCCCCGCTCTCGGATCAGGAGCGCGAAGCGTTGCTGGACAATCCGCCGCCGAACGAAGCGTTGCGGAAGGCGGCAGCCCAGTACAAGGACCAGCATGCCTCCCTGGCAGATTGAGCGGTTGGACCGCTCGCACCGGCGCAGTCCGTTCTGCTCGGGTAAGGCGTCCCTCGACGAGTTTCTGCGCAGCCTCGCGTTTCAACCTCTGGTTGGGTAGTTTCTGGGCGCCATTTCTACCATTGGGGAATTCGCGGAGCAACGGTCTCTGGGGGCTGAGCGTACCGGGATTCCTGCACCAAGACCGCCGCCTGGCGATGCCGCTCTTCCTGTTCCGTTGCCGTGGTCAACCCATCGCGGGAACGAGCGTGCGCAGGAGGAACAAGAACAGCCCGAGTAGGCAGAGCCATGCCAAGATCGTGAGCTGCGGGTATTCTTCCAGTCCCCATTGCAAGAGCCCGCCCAAGCCGTGCAACACGATTCGCAGCAACAACTCCACGGCATCACCTCCCGTGTCAGAAGGAACGGACTGACGCGGCCGGGGATACGGCAAGACACGATCGCACCGCGCTGCGGTCGCGCTACGGTTGTGGGCAGCTGCTGAGCGAACCGGGCTGGCCGGAAGGCAGGCAAAGCCGCAGTGCCCTTCTATAGTAGCTAAGCGGAAGCGAGCACCAGAAGGGCTCACGAATT
>JBGQLF010001106.1:0-4230 GCA_041499985.1 Gemmataceae bacterium | reverse complement strand
GGCAAGTTGCAAACTTGCCGCCACATTGTGTCAGAGCCTTTAAGGATTGAAGGCGATGCAGTTAGGTCGGATACTGGGTCACGCAGTGGCGACGGTGAAGCACCCCAGCCTGAAGGGCTGGCGTCTGCTGGTGGTGCAATTGTTGACTGCCGACGGCCAAAGCGATGGCGAGCCCCTGCTGGCCATTGACTTCCTCGGCGCCGGCAACGCCGACCGGGTCATCTTGTCGAACGATGGAGCCGGGGCCCGCGAGTTGGTAGGGGCACGCAATTCCCCAGTTCGCTGGATGGTATTGGGGATCTGTGATTGATGAGCGCCGACGGCCAAGTTGTGGATGATACTGCCCAGAGCCAGGTCCTGCGTTGGCCAGGGCGCGTGCTGGCCGGCGCGGATCTGCGTGGCCGGCTCAACGGCCACCGCGAAGTGCTTCTGCCGCAGAGGACCGTCGTCACGCCCCTGGCCGAAGAGTTGCTTCGCGCCAACGGCGTGCGCGTGACACGCCAGCCACCTGAAGCGTCGCCTGCGCCGACAGCATCTTGGGGCTATGCCCAGGAACGTCCCCATCCCTTGGTGGCCAGTGCGGTGCGAGCCGTCGAGCGCGAGGGTCTTGCGCTGCAAGAGCTCCGCACGCCTTCGACCGATTTGCCCTATCGCTGGGCACGCGCCGTCGCGGAGTGCGTGATCCGCGGCGAATGCCAGGGCGGAGTGATCTTTTGTCCGGACCCTGGCCTGGTTTGCTGCGTGGCCAACAAGCTAGCCGGGCTGCGTGCGATTGCGGTGACGACGGTCGCGCAGGCGGCGGGGGCGACATTGCAATTGGGCGCCAATCTGGTGGCAGTCGAAATGCCTGGGCGAACATTTTTTGAGGTACGGCAAATCTTCCGTACCCTGTGTACGGCGGGACAGCCACGTTGCCCGCCAGGTGTGGCATGTACCCTTGGGGAACTCGACGGCCATGCGCATCGCTGAGGTCATCGGTACCGTTACGCTGTCGCGCGTCCATCCCAGCCTAGTCGGGGCCCGCTGGCTGATCGGTGTGCCGCTCAGTCTTCAGGCGCTTCGTGACGGTGGACCTCCGGATGGCGAGGACCTGGTGATTTTCGACAGCTTGCAGGCTGGCAACGGCAGCCGGATCGGCTTCAGTGAAGGCGGCGAAGCCGCAGCGCCCTTTCACCCGGACAAGAAACCTGTGGACGCCTATTGTGCGTGCATTCTGGATCAAGTGAGCATTCAGCAATGAAGAATGAATACAAGCTCAAAGAGCAAATCTGCGAAATTGGCCGGCGTCTCTACAACCGTGGCTTCGCCGCGGCCAACGACGGCAATATTACCATCCGCCTCAACGAGCGCGAGGTGCTGTGCACGCCCACCATGGTGTCCAAGGGCTTTATGAAACCGGAAGACATCTGCAAGGTGGATTACGAAGGCAAACAGCTAGCCGGCACGCGCAAGCGCACCAGCGAAGTGCTGCTGCACCTGGCGGTGTATAAACAGCGGCCGGACGTCAATGCCGTCGTCCACTGTCATCCCCCGCATGCGACGGCGTTTGCGGTCGCTCACGAGCCGATTCCCAAGTGCGTCCTGCCTGAAGTCGAAGTGTTTCTCGGCGAGGTGCCCATCGCCGTCTACGAGACACCCGGCACCAATAAGTTTGCCGAAACGATTGTGCCCTACTTGAAGGATTGCAACACCATCATCCTGGCCAACCACGGTACAGCGACGTTTGGGCCGGATCTGGAGAACGCGTACTTCAACAGCGAGATTATTGACGCCTATTGCAAGATTTTGATCCTGGCCCGACAGCTGGGACGTGTGAATTATTTTTCCGAGCAACACACGCGCGAATTGCTCGACATCAAGAAACGGCTCGGTTACGACGACCCGCGGTTTCGCGAAGAGAACTGCGATTTGTGCGGCAACAGCATCTTTGACCGAGGCTACAGCGAGTTCGTGCCCCAGCCCCAGGCGTTCAAACGGGAAGAGGAACTGTCCGCGCCCTCCACCAATGGGCATGTAACGCCCTCAACGGATATTGATTATCTTGTTAGAACGATTACGGACAAGGTCATGGCGGCTCTGGCCGGCTCCGGCGTCTGACCGCCCCCTATCTTGGATGACGTCATGAAAGTCAGCATCATTGGCGGCGGCGGTCTGGTCGGCAGCATGACCGCCTATGCTCTACAATGTGGCGGCGTGATCACGGACATCTGCCTGATCGACGCCAATAAGGATCTGGCTCAGGGCCAAGCCATCGACCTCGTGCATGGCTCCAGCCTCGTGGCTGACCAGCGCATCCACGCGGGCGACATGGACGAGGTGGTGACCAGCCAAATCGTCATTGTCACCGCGGGCCTTCGCCGCAAACCAGACGAGAGCCGGCTGGATCTCATCAACCGCAATGTCGATCTATTTCTGAGCCTTCTCGAACAGATCAAGTCAGCTGGCCTCAAGGAGAACGCCTACCTGATCGTGGTCAGCAATCCCGTTGACGTGCTGACCTACCTGGCTGTCCAGCGCGCGGGACTACCGTGGCAGCGCGTGCTCGGTCTCGGTACCCAGCTCGACACCGCTCGGTTCCGCAGCTATCTCGCGCGCCGCCTGCACGTGCCGCCGACGCAGGTACAAGCCGTCATCCTTGGCGAGCACGGCGACAGCATGGTGCCGATCTGGTCGAGTGCGACCGTCGCGGGGTTGCCGCTCGAACAATGGCCCGGGTTCAGCCCTGTGGTCCAGACGGAAGTCTTCGAGGAAACGAAGACGGCCGGCGCCCAGCTCATCAAGCTCAAGGGCGGTTCGGGCTTCGCCGTTGGGCTGTCGATTCGCGAACTGGTCCACGCTATCGCGTTGGATAGTCGACGCGTGTTGCCGGTCTCGACGCTCCAAAAGGGTTTGTATGGCATCCACGATATCTGCCTTTCGGTGCCGACCGTCGTGGGTTGCGGGGGTGCTCGGCAGCAGATCGAGCTACCGTTGACCTCGAAAGAGCGTTTGGGCCTACAACAGTCATCGAGGGTACTGCGCGAGACGATCGAGCAGGAGGAACAGCGCATCGGGGCGACACGGGCGAGTGGCGGCGTCCGCGCGGGCACCGGGCAGCGAAATGGGGCGATTCCTCGGTCGGCCTGGATCGGTGTCAAGAAGTAGAAACACACCGACCCAAGGGAGCGAACCAGATGACGGCCAAATCGCTTGACTTGAAGTTGCAGCGCATCCACGCTGATCCACACAGCTGCAAGGACTTCATCCTCGCCGATGCGAAAGACGCCGACATGGCACTCGCGATCGGTGCTCCCGGTAAGTCGCCGGAAGCGCACAGCGGCGAGCTGCGCTATCGCAGCCTGGCTGAATTCCGCGGCGTGATCGAACAGATCGTCGAGCAGGGTTTGGTGGACATCATGCTCCTGTCCGCCAGTACCAGCGAAGTCCTCACGATGGGGCGGCGAATCTTCGATAACAGTCCGGTCACGCCGGCCGCCCGCGTTAATGACACTACGGACATTCATATTATCCGTGGGAGCAAGTATCCGACCCAGCCCTCTCTGCCGTTCCGCACGGCGACGCTCGACCACATCCAGTGTGGCCATCTCGATTGCCAGCCCGGGGAGCGCCACCGGGGCGCGGGTCTCGGACTCTATAGCATCACGTTCAATAACGATGCCGTGCTCGATCGCGAAGCACTGGAGCAGTACAAGCACTTCCGGCTGGAAGCGGAACGCAAGGGCTTCGGCCATTTCCTGGAGGTGTTCGACCCCAATCGTCCGGAAGCGGTCGAAGCCAGCAAGGTTCCCGACTTCATCAATGATGCCATTGTTCGGACCCTCGGCGGCGTTACTTTACGAGGCCGCCCGCTCTTCTTGAAAATGGTCTACCACGGCCCCAAAGCGATGGAGGAGTTGGTGCACTATGACCCGCATCTGGTGGTCGGTATCTTGGGCGGCTCGGCGGGCACCACTTATGATGCATTCAAGCTGCTGAGTGAGGCCAAGAAGTACGGCGCCCGCGTCGCGTTGTTCGGTCGCAAGATCAACAACGCCGAGAATCAGTTAGCCTTCCTTCACTTCCTCCGACTCATTGCCGACGGTGCCATTTCCGCGGAGGAGGCCGTGCGCGCGTATCACGGAGTCTTGCAGCAACTCGGCGTGCACCCGCAACGGTCGCTCGATGAGGACATGAGGCTTCAGACCAACGTGATGAATTACAAGGGAGCCGGCGTAACGGTCAGCCCGGCGC
>JBGQLF010001105.1:0-4232 GCA_041499985.1 Gemmataceae bacterium | reverse complement strand
TTTGTGAACGAACGAGCACAGAAAATGGGGATTCGGACGGCAGCCCTGGCATTCGCTCTGGCGGCAGCCACCGCAGGAGCCCAGACAACCGGAGGGCAGATGAAAGCCGCGCAGTCGCTGGCGAATCAGGCCCGGAGCGGCCAATCGAGCGCGGCTCCCAGGAGCGTCGCTCCTCGAGTGTCCTCCCCGGCAAGTACAGCGCGGGCCAACGCGGCGTCAGCTGCCTCTGCGGCGAGACCACAAACCACTACGGTGGCGCAGGCCGCTGCGGCCGCTAGCGCAGCCCGAACGGCGCAGCCTGCGGCGACAGCCCAAGCTGCCGCACCTGCCGCGGCACCCGCCGCAACTGGCGGTGCACGGCGCGATCCGTTCCGGCCTCTGGTGATTAAAGGCAAGGGCGACGACATTCCAGTAAGGCTGCCGCCCGGCAAGGCCGGATTGGTGATCGGCCAGCTGACGGTGCAAGGAATCGTGCGGGGCCTCGAAGGCCAGTGGATTGCGGTGGTGGACAACAAGACCAAGAGGGCTTATTTCCTTTATGCCGGCGACGAGTTGTACAACGGGACCGTCAGCCGCATCACCGAGAGCTCGGTGGTATTTGCGGAGAGGGTGAGTGACCCGACGGGCCGGCAGCAGTCCCGTGAGGTGGTCAAGCAGATGCTGCGGTAACGGAGCGGTCGCGGCCCGACGCGCCATCGCACCAGCCGCCGCACGGAAGGACGAGCCATGAATTCAATGGAGGGAGATACGTTGATGAAGCTACGAGGAGGGTTATTCCTGTTTCTGGTGAGCTTGGTTGCGGCCGGATCGGCTGCGGCAGCCTCCGGCAAGTTGCTTGGAGTCAAGACCTCCGTGGATGCCCAAGGGACGACCTTCCTGCTGCGGCTAATGAGCCCGGTGGAATTTACTCCCTCGCAGGTCGGTCCGCGCCTCTACCTGGTGGACGTCGCCGGAGTTACCTCTGACCAGCCGACCAGTTCCCAATCGCTGCAGTCGCCGCTGGTCTCCAGCTACCGCGTGTTCTCCTATCAAGGCGCCGATGACCGTCCGCACATGGGCCTCGAGCTAACCCTGAAGGAGGAGGCCGAAGTTCGCCCCAGCAAAGTGTCCGACGGTCTCCAGATTCGCATCGAGCGCGCGGCTGACCAGCGGAGCGCCGCGCCACAGAGAGCTCCCCAGCAGATTGCCTCGCATAGCGCGCCGGCGCCTGCTCCCGCGCTGGCCAACGCCCCGGCCGCTAAACCGGCCGGCTCCAGCAAAGTCATTCTGCGGGAAGTCTCTGTCGTACAGCCGGAAAACTCCTCCGGTTTGGAAGTGGAGATCCTGGCCGATGGGGAATTGACTTACCGGACCACGAAGCTGCGCAATCCTGACCGCCTGGTGCTGGACCTGCCCAACACCGTTAATCGCATCAAGCAGACTCATTTGAACGTGAATACGTCTCCGCTGAAAGCCGTGCGCATTGGGCAGTTCCGCAATGACCCGCCCATCTCGCGGGTGGTGATGGATCTGGATTCGCAGGTCCCGTTTCAAGTTCGGAATCAGTCCGGGGTGCTGGTGGTCGCGCTGAGCAGTTCTGGTCCCGCCGCTGCTGCTCCCAAATCTGCGGAAGCTGCGACGCCGGTCGCGGCAATCGAACCGAAGGCGGTTCCCAGCAAGCCCGTAGTGCGCAATGCGGCTCCCGTTGTCAAGCCAGAACCAGTCGCGGATCAAAAAGTGGAATCCGCCAGCCAGCCGGATGAACCAGTTCTTATCGCCTCCAATGACCCGCCTTCGATGGTGGCGCCGGTATCGCTCGTGGGCGCACCGATGCGAAGAAGCGAGGAGGCCGCAGCCCGCACTCTGGCTGCCCCTGTGGCGCCCGCTCCGGTCTACGCAATCGCAAAGCCCGAGCTCGCTCCGGTTGTCCCGCAGACACCACAATCGGCGGCCGAGGCGATGCCCGCCGCTCCGGTCCTGATGGCGCAGGCCCGTCCTGCCACTCCCACCATGGCAACGGCCTCGGCGCAGGTGCAGGCGCAGTCTTGTATTTCGGGCAGCTTCACCGGCGAGCCGATCTCACTGAATTTGAAAGACGTGGACCTCAAGGATTTTTTCCGGCTGATGCATGAAGTCAGCGGCCTGAACGTGGTCTTGGATCCGGGCGTTTCCGGCGTTCTAACGATCGTGCTGGATGAGGTGCCGTGGGATCAGGCCATGGATATCGTGGACAAGAACAATCAGCTGGACTGTGTCCGGATGGGCAACGTCGTCCGCATCGCCAAGATTGCCACTCTGACCAAGGAAGCAAACGATCAACTGGCACGCGCGAAGGCAGAGGAAGACCGCCAAAAGCAAGGAACTCCGCTGGAGACCGTAACGCGCTCGCTGGGATACGCCAAAGCCAGCGATCTGGTTACGCCGCTGAAGCGGTTCCTGTCGGCACGCGGCGACATCGTCCCGGATGTGCGGACCAATATGCTGATCATCACCGACATCCCGGACGCCATCGAAAAGATTGACAGGCTGATCGGGACGCTCGACCGCAAGACTCCGCAGGTGGAGATCGAAGCCCGGATCGTAGCCGCCACGCGCTCCTTCGCGCGCGATATTGGCGTCCAGCTGGCGGCTTCCGGCGCCAGCGGCAACGTGGTCCTGGGTGGAGCCGGAATCGTGGGAGAGAGCCCGATCTCGCGGGGAACTACGCCGCCCTTGTTCAGCAGCAGCGGCGCACCCCCAACCGATCCCACTACCTTTGCCAACCTGGCGCAGCCGCTCTCGGTGAACTTCGGCGCGGTAGGAGCGACCAGCGGCCTATCGTTGGTGCTGACCGCCGGGAGGAACTTTGCCCTGGATGAGATCATCACCGCGGCCGAAGCGCGCGGTCTCGGAAAACTCCTCTCGCGGCCCAAGATCATTACCCAGAATAACGTCGAGGGTAACGTCGAACAGGGCGTCAAGATTCCGCTGCAAACCAGCATCAACAACACCATTTCCATCGTCTATCAAAAGGTGACGCTGCGGCTGACGGTTACTCCCCAGATCACCTCCGAGGGCACCATCTTCCTGAAGACCGACATCGAAAACACGACCATTGATCAAGGCATCCCGCGCATCCTGGGCGTGCCCGCATTGGACACCCAGCTGGCCACCACCCAAGTACTGGTCACCGATGGCGGCACGGTGTTCTTCGGCGGCGTCATCCAGACGGAGAATAGTTTGACGGAACAGGAAGTGCCGCTGCTCGGGAGCATCCCCCTGGTCGGGCACCTGTTCAAGCGCAAGGCCACCAGCACCAGTACCAAGGAGTTGCTGTTCTTCATCACTCCGAAGATCGTGCAGTCGTAACCAAATCAGTATCTACCAACGCAGAGGACTCCGGCCAGCCGGAGTCCTTGCTGTTTTTGAGGAGGCAGGGCCATTCCCGCCGTCGCGCATCCCAAACTCTCCACTGCCCGGGTTACCGAGGAGCCGCCCTACCGGCGGCGTCTCCGGAAGTTGCGCGCGTGGATGCAGCAGCACCGGCTTCCCACCATCCTAATCGGGTCGCTCCCGAACGTGCAATATCTGACGGGCTTTTCCGGCAGCGCCGGGGCGTTGCTGGTCACCGGCGAGCGATCGTTGTTCTTTACCGATTCCCGGTACGACATCCAGGCCCGCGAGGAGGTTTGCGGCTCCCGCGTAAAAATTGTAAAAGGGGACGGCATGGCCGCGGCGGCCCAGTGCGCGGCCAAGGCTCGCACCAGGCGGCTGGGATTTGAGGCTGGAACGGTTTCCTTCCAAGGGCACCAAAGGTTAAAGGAGCTGGTTCCACGCGCCCTGCTGGTTCCGACCCGCGGAGTCGTGGAGGAGCTTCGCGTCGAGAAGGACGCGGGCGAGATCGAGTTGATCCGCAAGGCGGTGGAGCTTGGCTCGCGGGCGCTCGAGGAGACCCTGCCGCTGCTCCGCCCCGGCATGACGGAACTGGAGGTCGCCGCCGAGATCGAATACCGCATGCGGCGCTACGGAGGCGAGCGGCCCTCCTTTGAGACGATTGTAGCGACAGGACCCCGCGCGGCCCTGCCGCACGCTCGCGCCAGCACCCGCCGCATCCGGCCAAAAGAATTCATTCTGTTGGACCTGGGTGTTATACTGAACGGGTATGCGAGCGACATGACCCGGACCGTGTTCCTGGGCAAAGCGCCTCCCAAAGCCGCCCGGATGTACCGGGCCGTGCTGGAGGCCGTGCTGGAGGCCGAGCAGGCGGTGGCAGC
>JBGQLF010001104.1:0-4236 GCA_041499985.1 Gemmataceae bacterium | reverse complement strand
ATCCTCGGCACCGTCCAGGCCCTGGGCGATTTGTCAGCGGTCGAGGCGACACGCTCCCTGAACCGGCGCCCTCCCACGTTGGTCCGTGCCCTGTACTATCCCGACCGGCGCGTACAGTTCGCCGCTGCCGACGCCCTCCTCCGCATCGGCACGCCTCCGAGTCCGCTGGCGGGAGCTCGGGTCATCGAGATCTTGCGGCGCACGGCCGCTGCGGATGTGGTGGCAAAGGCGCTCATCGCGGACGGCAGCGCGGACCGAGCCCAGGCGGTCGCCGCAGCCCTCAGGCAAATTGGTTTCGAGCCGGTGATTGCGTCCACTGGCCGAGAGGCGTTGCGGCGCTTGAGCCAGGCCGCCGACATCGATGTGCTGTTACTCGACGCCGCGGTGCCCGATCCGATGTTGCCGCAGTTACTCGCGCAGTTGCGGGCCGACATAGATAGTGGCTTGTTACCCCTGCTGGTGCTGGCGCCGCCGGATCAGATCGATCGCTTGCGGAAGCTGACGGAGCGCTATCGCAACGTCTGGGTGATCCCGGCAACGACCAGCGCGGCGGCGCTGAAGCAAGTCCTGTCTGAGCGAATTATCGATGCCGCGGGGCGACCGCTTTCCGAGGACGAACGCAAAGACCGTGTCAGTGAAGCGATGCTTTGGCTAGCCCGGTTGGCGCGGGGAGAAGTGCCCGGTTACGACATTCGGCCGGCCGAAGGAGCGATTCTCAAAGCGTTGCGCTCCGATGAGCTGGGCCTGACGGCAATCGAAGTCGTGGGTCGGCTGCCGGGCCGCGCTCCCCAACGTGAGCTGGCCGCTTTGGTGCTGGATGGCGCCCGGCCGGCCAAGCTGCGAGCTGCTGCGGCGGCGGAGCTGTCGCGCCATTTACAGCAGCATGGGGTGGCACTGACCAAGGAGCAGATCGCCGGCTTGCAAACGAGTTTTGAGACGGTAGACGATGCCAAGGTGAAGGGCAATATTGCCCTGGTGCTCGGCAGCATGCGGCCGGGCGCCCGGCAGACGGGGGAACGCTTGCAGCGGTATGTGCCGGCTCTGCCGGCCCCTGCGGCCCCGGCTGCGCCTGCGGCGCCGGCAAAGGAAAAAGTGAACGGAGGGGGTTCCTAGAATCGACAAATCCTCCTGGTTTCCGGGCTCACCTTGTGCGGAAACCAGGAGGATTCGCAGCTCACTTGAGTAGGCGGCGGAACCCCGCTTGTTCGAAGTGATGATCGGTCGTAAGCGCTTCGGCGAGGCCGCGCTCCTGCATGAGTAGGAAACTGACAGCATCGCAGAGCGAATAGGTCTTATCAAGACGCGCTTGCAAGAATTGCAGTGCTGCGCGATGCAGGAAAACATCCACCCACACGACTTCCACGTCCTCGTTCGCCAGAATGTCGGCTATGAACTGTAACGCCGGCAAGCGCGGCAGGCGGCGTGCTTGGGCCAGCGCGACGAATTCTGCGAAAACGTAACTGTGCGTCAAGAGAAGGGGAGACGCTTGAAGGAGAGTGACCGCGTCCGTGTGATGCTTGTCCGCCTGGTCGTGGTAGCAGAACAACCCCGAGGTGTCCAGCAGCATCACGGTTGCTCCTCATGGGTGCTTTGGTACTCGCGCGCCAAGTCGGCATCGATCCGCTCATTGTCACTGGAGTTGGGGTCACCGGTATCTATAGCCCCTGCATGCTTGAGCAACCTGTCGCGCGCTGTCCGCCGTTCTGCCGGGGATAACTGCGGGGGCGTTTTCGCTCCGTACCTGGCCTTCCAGTTGAGAATGGCTTCGTCCATGGACTTGCCCATCTTGGGGGCCACTTGTTCCAGGATGGCCAGGATATCTGGATGAACGCACTCCCGAATTGGCTCCGGTTGGGGCTCCGTGCGGCCGTCGCTCACTGCCAGGTGTCGGACGAGTTGGGCGACAATCATTTCCGCGGGGGTGGCGCCGGTTGTCGACGCCATCTGTTGAAGGGCGTCATAGATGGCATCCGGGATTTCGACCAGCACGGTCTTGCTCATGATGATTTACCTCTACCCTTCATTGTAGCCTCCTATCGGATATCTCGGGAAGGCGTCAGGGATTGGTCGCCGTCTTGGACGGTTTACTTGCTTCGAGTTCCTTCCGCCACTTGGCAGCTTCGTCCAGTTTGCCTTGGGCTTCAAGCAGACGGATCAGGTTCGTCAGCGCGGTAAGGGTGTTTGCATGGGTCGCACCGTAAACGTGCCGGTCAGCTTCCAGGACCTGGCGATGGAGCAGTTCGGCCTCGGCACAGTTACCCTGAGCTTCCAGCACCAGGGCGAGGTTATTCAAACTTTTCAGGGTCTTGGGGTGCTCCGGGCCGAGCACACGGCTGCGACCTTTCACGGCCTCGCGTAGGAACGGTTCGCCTTCGGCGGATCGCCCCTGCGCGTGGAGCACCCAGCCCAAGTCGTGCAGCATCATTAGCGTGCTGGGATCCTCCCGGCCCAGAACACGGCTGCTCGTTTCCAAGGCCTGGCGAAAGAGAGACTCTGCCTTGGCAAACTGCCCCTGATCTTGCAGGACGCCGGCCAGATTGTCCAACGCGGTCAGCGTCTCGCGAGACTCGGAGCCCGTGACCCGTCGATAGTCCTCCAGGACCTGACGGGAGAGCTGTTCCGCTTCGGTCAACCTACCCAGTGCACGGAGGGACCAGGCCAGATTGTTCAGGGCCGTCAGCGTGTCGCGATGCTCGGGACCGAAGACTTTGCGCTCGGCCTCCCATGCCTGCCGTAAGAGAACTTCGGCCTCGGCGTTCCTGTCCAACTCCTCAAGCGTCGTGGCCAGATTGTTCAGGGCAAATAATGTCTCCGGGTGTTCGAGACCCAGGGTGGCGCGGGAAAGGTCTAGAGCCTTGCGGTGATGTTCCTCGGCCTGCGCGTACAGCCCCAGACTCCAGTACGTGTTGCCAAACGTATAATGCAGCGACGCTCGGACTTCAGGCTGCTCGGCCAGGGTCTGGTCTATCTTCTGCGCCGCTCGGTTCAGCACCTCCTCCAGGGTGATCCTCTTCTCGCGGGCATGCTGTTCTGGCATTGCCTGTGTCAAGAACTCGTTGATGAGAAAGTTCTTGAAAGCCTTCACCGTTGCTGCGGAGCGGTCGGCTTCTGCCTGGGCGACGACGGCCCGGTCACGCTCTTGTCTGGCTTCTGCTTCCGCGCGGTGGGCCTGGATGATATTGATCGTCTGCCCCACGCCAGCCAGAATGCTGCCGGCGACCATCGCGCAAGTGGTGATCACGACCTTGCGGTGTTTGCGGACGAACTTCCGCAGCCGGTAACCGGCCGACGGCGGGCAGGCCTCCACGGGTTCGTCCTTCAGGTAGCGCTCCACGTCGCGCGCCAGCCCGTTGGCCGTCTCGTAACGCCGTGTCCGATCCTTCTCCAGGCACTTCATTACAATCCAGTCAATCTCGCCACGCATCAGCCTGGATAGTCTCGCTGGCTCAGTCTTCCGCGCTGCCGCGATCTTCGCCAGCGTGTTGGAGCTCGAAAGTCGCACGCTCGGCCGGGGCGCCTCCTCCTCCTTGATCAGCCGCACCAACTCGTCCAGGGCCGCCTCGCGCAGCCGCTGGCGTTCGAGCGGCGTCGTGCCCGTCAGCAGTTCGTACAGCAACACGCCCAGCGAGTAGATGTCACTACGCGTGTCCACTCCGAACGCATTCATCTCCGCCTGCTCGGGGCTCATGTACTCAATGGTGCCGATGAGAGCGCCGAACTGCGTGAACATCGTCTTTTCCGTCAGCCGTTGTTCGACCGCCTTGGCCACGCCGAAGTCAATCACCTTGGGCACCGGCTTGTCGTCGTACATCGTCACCAGCACGTTGGAGGGCTTGACATCGCGGTGGATGATGCCCTTCTGGTGGGCGTGCTGGATCGCCTGACAGACCGGCACGAACAACTCCAGGCGTTCCCGCGGTGTCAGGTGGTTGTCGTCGCAGAAGTTCGTGATGGGTACACCGTGAACCAGCTCCATGACGAAGTAGGGCCGGCCGGTCTCCGTCGCTCCGGCATCGAGCACCTTGGCGATGTGCGGGTGATCCATCAGCGCCAGCGCCTGCCGTTCCTGATCGAAGCGGCCGATGACCTGGCGGCTGTCCATCCCGGGCTTAATCACCTTGACCGCCACGGTGCGGCGGACCGGGTCCGACTGCTCGGCTCGGTAGACCGGGCCCATGCCCCCTTCACCGATCGGTCTCACCAGCTTGTACGGGCCGATCACCGAGCCGGCGCGTT
>JBGQLF010001103.1:0-4241 GCA_041499985.1 Gemmataceae bacterium | reverse complement strand
GACGACGGCTTCTGAGCCCGAAGCGCCAGCGAGGGGGAGGTTCCCAACCTCGCTGGCGCGTCGGGCTCAGATAAACTCATCTCTGCCTGCTTGGCGACGGTCATGAAAGCATCTTCCAGATCGGTCTGCACTTCGCGAAACTGTGTGACGGCCACCGCAGCCGCGACCAAGGCGGTCAGGACACTCGCCAGCTCCTCTTCGCGCTTGCTGGTCTGAAAGCGCACGGTGTACTCGGCCGGTGAGCCGCTGACCTCCATCCCCGGCTCGATGGCCGCACGGATCACCTGCACCGCCCGGTCGATCTGGTCGGCACGGCTCAATAACACTTCGATGGTGCGGACCTGGCGCAGGCTGCGCATGATCTCCTCAAGTGTGCCGAGAGCACGGAGACGGCCCTTGGTGAGGATAGCCACGCGATGGCAGATTCGTGCCAGTTCGGGGAGGATGTGGCTGGTGACCAGAAGGGTCTTTCCTATCCCGGCCAGCCGTAGCAAGAGCTCCCGCATCTCGATACGAGCCTGCGGATCTAGGCCATTAGCCGGCTCGTCCAGGATGAGGACCGGCGGGTCGTGCAGCAAGGTGCGGGCGACGCCAATCCGTTGTTGCATTCCGTGGCTGAGGCTCTCCACGTAGCGGTCCTTCATATAGGCCGACCCGGTGGTCTCGAGCACTTCCTCGATCCGCTGGATGCGCTCCCGGCGTGGAATGCCGAAGGCTGCTCCAAAGAAGTCGAGGTACTCGCGCACCCGCATGTTATCGTAAGAGCCGAACCGGTCGGGCATGTAGCCGACCAGGCGTTTGATCTTCCGCGCTTCGCGCACGCAGTCCACACCGGCGATCGAGGCCGAACCGCTTGTGGGCCGCGCGAGCCCGACGAGGATCTTGATGGTCGTGGTCTTCCCAGCACCGTTCGGCCCGATGAAACCCAAGATCTGGCCACGCTCCACGGTAAGGGAGAGGCCGTCTAGCGCCACGAACGCACCATACTTCTTCGTTAGCTCCTGCGTCACGACGACCGGCTCACCGGGACTCATGCTCGCTCCTCCAGGGCAGAAGGCAGAAGGCAGAAGGCAGACCTACAATGGGGCGAATTTCTCGGGATGGGCCATCATGCTGCCCAGCATTCTGCCGACCTCCTCATATCCTGCCGTCAACTGCACAGCCAGGTCCGGCGACCAATAGCCGCAGTCACGGGCGAAGTCGATCCAGACCTGGGTTTCCGCGCCTTCACCATCGGCGTCCGCCAGTTTGCTCACGAAGGCGTTCGGGTACTGGCGTTTGCGAAAGCCCTCGGCGACGTTGGTTGCAACGCTGCGGGATGAGCGACGGATCTGATCGGTCATGGAGTAGGTTTCCTCTTTGGGGAACTTCTTCGACTCTTGGTAGATTTGCATCGTCAGCTTGTGAGCCAATTGGAACACCTTCAGGTCTTTGTGGCCGTGGAGCATGGTACTTCGTCCCTTTGGTAGGAAGCCAAATGGAAGGATATCCCGACGCAGCCTGGATTGTTTCCCGCTCACCAATGCTTGTCTACTACCTACTACCTACTACCTACTGCCTACTGCCTACTGCCTTCTGGCTCAAGCGTTCGGCCGCGGACTTCCAGCGCCGGGACCGAGAAGCGCCACAGGTCCTGCCCTGCGTTGTCGCCACGCATCTCCCCAACCGCGAGATGCACGTACAACGCGCCTTGCTCATCCGGCTTCAGCAGGCGCGGATCCTCGATCTCGACTTGCTCGACGCCGAACGGGCTCGTCAGGTGGCGCAAGGGGACTGCGTCGCCGTCCGCGAAGGCGCTGACGACGACCTCTCGCCAAGGAGCGTACAGCTTCAGAGTGAGCCGGGCACTCTCCACGACCAGCGGCAAGACCGAGGCCGGGATCTGGAAGCGCAGGCGCAGGTTTGTTGCCGAGCGGGACTCCGTCGCGAACGGGATGGGTTGTCCGTCGCCGGTGATGCGCTGGCAGTCCACAAACGCCGCAGGGATGGTGACGCGCGTGCCCGGCGAGGTCCGCTCGAACCGGAGCGGAATCGCCAGCAAGGCCGACCCGGTCAGCCGAGCCTGCGGCGCCAAGGTAAAGTGCATCGCAACGGGCTCGGCCCAGGCGAGCAGCAGACTGCGGTCGGCGCTCGGTCGTGCTTGCGACGCCGCGCGCAGTTTTTCATACACGCCGAGACGGGCGCGCTGCCGGTCATTCAACAGACCGCCCGCCAGGAACTGCCCGGCGGCTAACTCATCATTGGCACCAGCCCGGAAGGACCCATCGGTCGCCAAACGGACCGCCCAGGCGTGTTGTTCAGGCGTCCACAACAGGAGGTCCTCGAGCTGACGGAAGGGGCCCGAAGCCACCTGACCTTCGAGGCCTTCCGGTCCGAAGCGTACCCGGGCCGAGAGGGGCTCGCGCGTCCGCACCGTGTGCCGGAACGGTCCCATCCGCACCCCGGCGGGCAGGTCCAGATTTTCCCAATGCCAGCGGTCCAGATCGGTCTGCACCCGGCGGTGGGCACGGCCCTCCAGCCCGGCCATCTCGAGCTCGAATTGCCCCCCCTGTTCGGCGCCTACCGAGGCAGTTCCCCCGGACGGCTGATAGACCGCGAGGAAGCCCGTCAGCGGCACCTCGTCCAGGCCGGGCGCAGCCAGGGCGATCTGAGCCACTGCCAGAGTCGGCGGTACGGCACCGCGCGACCGCTCCCCCAGCCCGACGAAAATCGCGGCGGCCACGAGCGCCAAGGTGGGGCCGAGCCAGCCCAGGTGTGCCAGCGAGCCTCTTCTGCCGAGGGCGAAGGTAGCGACGCTCAACACCAGAAAGAACAAGCCGAAGACCAACAGGACGGTATCGCGGCCCACTACCTTGTAACTAATCTGCTCGGTCACAAACGGGCGCAGGTCGTCTGGGGTAAAGGACAGCCGATCGGGTTGCGGCTCGAGCTCGCCCGTGAGGAAATCGAACGGCAAGGAGGCGACAGGGAGGCGCGGAAACTCTCGGTACGTCGATTGGGGGTCGTTAACGGTGCGTGGGCGCATCCACCCGCGGGCTCCCAGCGTCGTGAAGAGGACCCGGCCGTGGCCAACCTCGGTCAGGAACGCCGCCGGCCAGCCATCGACCGTGTACAAGATCTGCATCTGAGGGGGAGGCAACACTCGCACAAAGTCCACCGGTTCTTCCAGTTCCCTGGCTGGGGCTTCCGCACGGTTCGGGTTGGCCGGGGCGCTGCGGACATGAAGGCGCATTAGACTGGCCCGGTTCACGACCCGGAGGTCCAGCCTATCCCCCAGCAGCGTCGCCACGGTTTCCGGCTCGACCAGGTCGAGCAGCACCCAGAGACGCCCTCCGCGCTGGAGCCATTCGCGAAGGGCTCCTTGGCCGGCGAGGTCGGCGGCGATGCGGTTCGAGCCAAGCACAAAGTGGTCTGTGCCTTCCCACGCCTCCGCGGCCACTGGCAGGAAGCGCTGCTTGATGACGTTGACACGTGCCGACAGACCCAGCCGGTCCCGGAAGACCCGCACCAGGTCGCGGACATCCTTGGCCCGGGCCTCGTCCAGGGGCGACATGGGGACCTGGGAACCGTCGGCCAGATCCGCGTCGAGCAGGACCGTGGTGCCTGGTTCACGCCGGTAGAAGCTCACCAGGTCGGAGTGCAGCGGCTGTCCCTCGCGGGATCGGTACAGGTGCTCCTGTCCTCCCGTGCGATCGTAGAGGAGCGACTTCAGTTCGACCACGCTCCGGTCTGGCGGACCGGGCGGTGGGCCGATGCAGAACCAGGACCAGAGCGTGGCCTTCGCGGGGACCCACACGTCCCGCCCGTACTGACTGCCGGGCGCTCCGGCATAAAACGTCAGGACTCGGGTTTCCATGTCGTGGGCCGTGGGATTCGACAGGGCGAACTCCAGGGTCCCCCAGCCTTCCGTCAGGTAGGATCGAGTCCCGGCGGGGCTCAGGTTTTTGAGGTGAGGGGAAGTCTCCAAGCTCTGCGCCGTGGCGGTCGCGCAGGAGGCCAGTACCCAGAGAGCAGCCATTCCGGCACGGAGTCTTTGCACGGCCTCTCCGGGTGCAGTCGCTCGCATCACTTGCCCCATCTCACTCCCAGCAGGAGGAGGAATGATCCCTGACCGGCCGGGAAACGAAGGTTCGCGGTGATCCTGAAGCACAGGATACTGGGAAACAGGCTCGGAGTACAGCATCGGTTTGCGGCTGTCCGGCCAAGAGCCGGTTGCCGGTTGGCGATGCCAAGCGAACCAT
>JBGQLF010001102.1:0-4245 GCA_041499985.1 Gemmataceae bacterium | reverse complement strand
CGTTTAGCCCTGAGCACTCGGGCGAGCGCGGGCGCCGCGCTCGCCCGAGTGCTCAGGGCTAAACAATAGGTAATTGCTACCCTTCCGGCGTAAACCCGAGGACAATATCAAACTTCGCCGCCAGCTCGCCGATGCGGGACCCCTTGATCGGGGCGAAGTCCACAATAATGGAGTCGCGGGCCTTCGCATCGCGGATACCACGCAGGATGCCGTCGCGCTCGTTGCCCGGCTCGCCCTTGATGTAGCACTGGGTCGTGAGCAGTTCCTTGCCGCCCCTCTTGATCTTGAAGTGGATGTGGGGCGTTCGGCCGGGGTAGGGAACCGGCTTGATGGTACGGAAGTAGTACTCTCCTGTGGAGGCGGTCAGGAAACGGCCGAAGCCCTGGAAGTTCGAGTCGCGTTTGTCGCGATTGACGCTGCCAGTGTGGAGGTAGGCCCCCTTCCCGTCCACCTGCCAAATCTCGACGAGCGCATTCCGAATCGGTTCGCCGCGAGCGTCGAGGATCCGGCCGCTCAGGTGCGTGATCTCGCCCACGGCCGGGGTGATCGCGTCGTTGATAATGAGCAGATCGTTATCCGTGTCCAGCGGCAGCTTGTTGGGATAGAAAGGTCCCTCGGTTTGCGGCGGCGTGCGCACGAGTTCGTCGGCAAAGACGCCGGGCGTCAGGAAGGCGGCAGCGCCCAGGGCGACGCCCTTCAAAAAGTGGCGGCGAGTGCAGTATGGAACGATGGTTCTCATGGGGTACGACCTCCTGGGGTACCGTAAGGAAAGAGGGAAGACCTCTGGCTCCCATGGCCAAGGGGGTGATGCCTACTCCGATTTCTGGTCTGGCGATTCTTCCTGCTGGACGCAGTACATAATATCAACCCCAGGTGCGATCAGCGAGGCTCTAGTTCATGCAGCAGTTTGGTGAATTCGGGATGCGATTGGATCGCGAAGAGTTGCTTGTCGCTCTTGAGCCGCTCCAGGTTGCCGGGGATCTTAACCAGGCGAGTCCGCACAGGCTGAATCGATCCGCCAGGCGGCTGGTATCTTGCTCGCCTGCCCACGTCATTTCTATTCTAAATGACCCTGCGGGAGCTTGCAGCCTGAGCTAATAAGCCAACGAGAAGAAGCCTGCGGGTCCATCGGAAACCAACAGGCAACGAGCGAGCAGGTCCCATCCGAGGACCACATCGACTCCTGTATGTTTCAGGGCCGCTTCGGTGAGAGCAACATAGTTGTTCACCCAGTCCAAGCGCGGACTGGAAATGGGATGCACGACCGTCAGACTGACGCGGTACAGGTTGCAAAGGATGCCCGCGGGATCGGTACCAAGACCAACGATGAGCGTTTTGTTTCGCGGCTGGACACCGAGGGATTGAATAACCTGCGGATCAATGCAAGTCAACGTGGCGCCGGTGTCGAGGAGTCCCAAGGCTGGAACAGAAGGTGGGACTGGTTGGCCCAGCTTGCGCAGCACCCGAGCCCGATAGGGGGTCACGCCTATCAGGAGACTGACCACGGGGCCCTGAGCAGAACGTTGCAGAGTTAGGTGCGGCATGAGCCAGGAAGGGGGTAACGGAGGAACACCGGCCGTTCTACGGCCCGGATCTGATGCACCAGGAAGGGCTCGAGGCCGAAGCGATCGTAGCCGGCTTGCTCGGCATCCTCTTCCGTGTCCCAAATGCTCTCCACGCCGTTGGCGGATACCAGGGCGAACCTCCCTTCTTCAGAGAGCAGATTCGGCAACTCACGCTGGTAGACTTCCCATTCCTTTTCCAGGGCCATTGCTCTACCTCCACTTTTACCGCTTGCATCAACCCGATCGAGCAAACATATTCTTAATGGAATTCTATCACCGTGCCGGCTGCCACTCCAGCCCCAGCGCGGCGAGCCGTTCGCGCTTGGCCAGCACCTCCCACGGCGTCCCCGGATGATTCTTGGCCAGCTCCGCCAGGATCTGGTTGGACTTCTCCGCCAGATCGCGGACCTCCTTGGCGCTCTGGAGTTTCGCGCGTGCGGCCAGGCGCCAGCCCTGGTGGAGCTTCTCCTTCAGCGGGGGCAGCTCGTCCTTGCGAATCTTGCCGAGCATCAGGTTGTATTCATTCATGAATGCCAGGCGGGCCAACAGCTGCGCCTCAATGTAGTGGTAGTGCGCTTGCCAACGTTTCGAGGGTTCGTCGCCAAGTTTCTTGCCGGCCTCCTGGAGTTTGTCCAGCGCTTCGGTTAATTCGCCGATCATCCGCGCCGGCTGCATCTGCTCTTTGAGGATTTCTTCCTTGACCTTCGTGGGATTGCCGCCTTTGCTGAGCTTCTCGCGCAATCCGATCTTGCCGGATCTCTGGAGCAGTTCGATCACGTCGAGCACGGCAGCTCGCAGCGGGAACTTGGCATTGCCGTTGGCATCCTGGGCGTGCAGTTCCTGGAGGGAGGTGTAATCCGGCCGATAGTCCGCCAGCACCTCGGCGGAAAAAGGTAAGGTTTCGATCTTGAAAGGATCTTCAAGACCTGGCCGGAGTGGCGGCAGATCGATCTCGCGCAGCAGGCTCTGGATGTCGCTCGGGTTGGCAACGCCCCCGGCGGGAGCGGGCGGCGGCGACACCGCCAGCTTGGCCGGCAACAGCTCTTGGGGATTATACGGAGTTCCCTCGGCCGGTTCCTGACCGCTGAGGCGCGGTGTCTGCGAGACATCCTGGAGCATCGGAACCTCGGCGGCGGTGCTCTTGCCGACAGCCTCCGCAAGAACCGCTATCGGCAAGGCGTCCGCCGGCTGCTGCCCTTGCTGAAGCACGCCGGGCTGTAAGGCGTCGGCCAGCTTGTCGAGGAATACGCCGATCCCCTCGGATTCGTAGGAATACTGCTCGGCCGTGCACGCGGTCCAGACCTGCACGCCGGGCGGCGGCTGGTGCAGTGCTGCGGCCAGCGCGGCGCTCATCGGCCCGCTTCCCGGCCGTTCCAGACCGTGGCCGGGATCGAAGCGGCAGACGTCCAGGATCAGCACTTTCTGGCGCGCTTTGCACTGGGCCAGGCGATCATAGACCCAGTCCAGCGGCAGGAGCGTTTCCTTGGCAGTCCACTCGCCTTCGAGAGGGACCAGATAGGCCTTGTCGTCGAGCGCGATGGCGTGACCGACGAACAACAACACGAGCCGATCCTGGGCTCGAGACGTATCCGGAAAAGCGCTGATGGTTTGTTCGAGGACCGGCTTGAGCGTCGGTCGAGCTTGAGAGCCCGCCGCCGCGTCGCTCAGCTCCATGAGTTGACTGGACGGGATGTGCAGGGCACGGGCCACGCGGTCCAGCACGGTCCGGAGATTGCGCCCTGGGATGCCGTAGCTGACGGGATTGGCATAGAGGTAATGGTTTACCGAGATGGCTAGTGCGCGCCGCGGGAACGCTCCGGCAGAAGGCAAGCCGTGGAGTTGCTTCGCTGCTTCGGGGTCGTTGTCACCAGAGGGACTCGCACGATCCGCCTTCCCGAGCCAGTCGCGAATCATGGGAGGGACGTAGAGGAGGGTGACGATTGTGGTAACCACCAGGACCACCGCCGAGAGCGCGACCACGACGCTCAGCCACCGGAAGGAGCGACGGGGGACACGGAGGATGGGACCGTTGGCCAGAGATGCGAAGGTGTTCTCCGGGGTGGCCTCTACTGGGCGCGGTGGCGGAAGCGGCGCAACGGGGGGGGAAGTAGGCTTCGCCCGGGCCTGGAACATCGTGCCGCAATGCTTGCATCGCATCGGCTGCTGGAGCCAGTCGGCGGGAATGCGCAACAGTTGCTGGCAGCCGGGACACTTGGCCTGCACGATCGGAGGCATGAGCGCAACCTCGGAAGACGACCGCCGTCACCACGGAATCGCCAAGACCGCTCGGCGCGCAGTTTCACTGGGTGAAGGCAACGTTATTCTAACGGATCAAGTTCCGGGAAGGGAATCAGCCCTCGTTTAGCCGCGAGCCTCGGGCGAGCGCGCACTTAGCGCTCGCCCGAGGCTCGCGGCTAAACGAGGAAGACAGTTCTCAATACTCCTGAAAGCAGCTCCGTTCCGGGTTGGAGCACACGTCCAGCGATACGAAGTCGCCGTCGGGCCCCTCCCCTTTGGAGGTGCGCAGGCACCAGAAATCGACCAAGCCGGCTTGATAATCCGGATCGTTCTCGAAGTCTTCCCCGAAGACGATCATGGACTTGCAGCTCAGGTTCATGCAGCGCGGACGGTATGGCGTGGATGCGTCAGACATGGTCACACCTATGGAACGATGAACGAT
>JBGQLF010001101.1:0-4249 GCA_041499985.1 Gemmataceae bacterium | reverse complement strand
CGCGTCGAAGGCGTGCTGGAGACCCAGCGCCGCCTGGCGCATGTAGTGGCAGGCGTGATAGACCGGCAACGGCCCTTTGCGCTCCAACACCTGGGCCAGGCTCCAGCCGTCGACGTATTCCATCACCAGCAGGTGCAGTTCGCCCGCCTGCTCGGCGTCATAGGCGGCGACGATGTTCGGATGGGCCAGCTTGGCCGCAGCCTTGACCTCGCCGCGGAAGCGATCCAGCGCCTCGGGGTGATCGAGCAGGCTCTGGGTGATGACCTTGATGGCCACAAAGCGTTCCATGATGCGGTGCTCGGCCAGGTAGACGACGCCCATGCCGCCGCAGCCCAACTCGCGGAGGATGCGATACTTCTGGTGCTCGGCCAGTTCCGGTGGCAAGTTAGGCGGCGGGGGTTTCGCGTTCATCAGCGTGTCTCCGCAGCCGTCAGCCGGGGCAAACCGTGCGAACCGAAAAGGGATATTAGAGAGAGTGCGCGAAACGGCCGATCCTGTCAAAGGAAATCGGCTTCGCCTCTCCGGAATTCCGGAATCCGACGAACGAGACCGTTGCCGGGTTCCGAGCACGCCCACTTCCGTGGGTCAGAGACCGACGCCGAGCTTGTTGGGCGGCAGTTCTTTTACTTCGACCTTGCGGACCTCGAGCTCACCGCCGTAGTGGTTCTGCCGCAGCGCGAAGTGGCCATGGGTGTAGGTGTTCTTCTCATCTACGTAATCCACCGTTTGCTTATCATTCACCTTGATGATGATGTGGTTGCCGTCGGCGATGACCTCCTGGGTGAACCACTCATTCGGTTGCACCAGCATGTTGGTGACCTTGATCAAGCTGTACAGGCTACCGGTTTTTTCCGGGTCCTCGTACCTGCTGCTGATCCAGGCCTGATAGCGTGCTGCTGGTGCTAGCCCCCGGCGAACATCGGTCCGAATGCGGAAAACCTGGCCGCTGTTGCCCTTAGCGTTGATCCTGGCCTCGATGCGGTAGTGGAAGTTCTGGTAGTCGTCCCGCTCGCTGAACAGTAGACTGGACGGGCCGGTACCGACGATGGCTCCGTTCTGCACCCGCCACAGTGGCACCACCTGGCCGTCCTTCAGCTTGCCGACTCTTTCGGGAATCCAGGAAGCGCCTGCCAGAGAGGATTTAGGTACCAGTGGCGAGCTCATCAAGCCAACAATACTCGCGGCGGAATCCGGCTGCATCAGCTTGCCCTGGTAGGCAATCACCTTGCCCTCCTTCTTCTTCGGAAGGACCTCGAGGATCTTTGGGCTGGGAGTTCGGTGGCAGTCCCAACAACTGTCTCCTTTGTATGCATTGGGACTCATCGTCCAGCCGGTCAGGTCCTTGCCGTTGAACAGCGCCACCCAGCCGCCAGGCAGGGGAAGCGGCTCCGGCTTTGACACGGGTGGTTCGATTTCCTGTACCACGGCACCTGTGGACGTCTTCCCCTTGAAAACCACCCCCGCCAGCAGCCCCGTCCCCAAGAGCAGCGCCGCCACCGCCGGCATCCGCCAGCGTTTCACCTCGGTCCTCCATGCAGGCGCGGCCGACGGGGGCGGCGCGATCGGTTTGGCGGAAACCTGAGGTGCAGGCTGGGGTTCGCGCGACCGAAAACGGCTGATGTTGGTTCCAATCTTCGTTCCCCGGCCCGGTGACCGCACGCCCGGCGGAACCGAGGAAGAAGCCGGAGGGTCCGCCTTCTGTTCCCGTTTGCAGAACGGAGCCAGTGCTTGCGCCACCTCGATCGGCATTTGGTAGCGCTGCGACGGGTCTTTGGCCAGCATCCGCGCCACTACCCTCGACAGCTCAACGGGCACTTCCGAACATAGCTCATGGAGCGGCCGGGCCTCTTTTTCGATGTGAGCCAGAATCACGTCCAGGACAGTGGCTTCCCGGAATGGCGGGCGGCCGACCAACAGGTGGTAAAGCGTGCAGCCCAGACTATAGATGTCCGCCCGGATGTCCGCCTGCCGGGCGTCGTCCGCCTGCTCGGGGGCGACGTAGTCTGGCGTTCCCAGGAAAGTGTTCGCCTGGGTCAGGCTGGAATCTTTGAGCCGGTTGCCGGCCAACAGGGCTTGATCCTTGACCCGGTTGTTGGCCAAACGAGCCAGGCCGAAGTCAAGGATCTTGATCGTGCCATCGCTAGCCAACATGAGGTTGTGCGGCTTAATATCGCGGTGGACCATCCCCTGCTTGAAGGCGTACTGGAGTCCCATGGCCGCCTGGCGAATGTAATGGCAGGAGTGGTAGACCGGCAGCGTCCCGAGACGCTTGAGCACCTCAGCCAGGCTGTGGCCTTTGACGAATTCCATCACCAACAGGTGCAGGTCGCCCACCTGCTCGGCATCGTAGGCCCGGACGATGTTCACGTGTTCCAGTTGGGCTGCGGCCTTGACCTCGCTGCGGAAGCGCTGCAGCGCCTCGGGGTCATCGAGCAGACTTTTGTTGAGGACCTTGATAGCTACCAACCGTTCCATTTTGCGTTGCTCGGCCAGGTAGACGACACCCATGCCGCCGTGGCCCAGTTCTTCGCGGATGTAATAGCGCTCGGCTAACTCCGGTGGCAAGGCGAGGGGGACGCGAGCGGCCGACGGGCGCTGCCGGCTGGCCGACAGGCTGGCCGCTTCGGGTGCTGGAACGGGGGGGTAAGGGGAACGGGTAACCGGATTCTTGGCAGCGCGGACCAGACCGACGAAACTGTCGGGAGGCACGCCTTTTACCGCCCGGCTACAAGTGTCGCACGCTTCGAGGTGACGGGCCACGGCCGTCGCAGCGGTCTCGTCGAGCTTTCCCAGGCCGAAGGCCGCCAGTTCCTCGGGGGTCGGGTGGGACGTGGGTCTTGCATTCATGAGCGCGTCTCCGGAGCCTCTAGCCAGGGCGGACCGTGAGAACCGACGCGGGATATTACAGAGAGTGCGCGAAACGGCCAATCCTGTCAAAGAAAATCGCCTCAGTCGAACAGGCCCTGCGCTTCCTGTCGTAAGCGGTTGAGCACGTGAGATTTGGCGAGGAGAACGGCGTTCTCCGAGATGCCCAGCTGGGCGGCCACCTGGGCCGGCTTCTCCCCGTCCAAGAGCACGCGGCGGAACGCTTGCCAGGTCGTCGGCCGGAATTCCGGCTCGATCAACTCCAGCAAGCGCTGCATAACGTGTTGATCGTGTTCGCGATCCCATTGCTGGCTCAGGTCGCTGTCGGGGTCCTCCAGTTGGGCCAGCCAAGAGTCCGCCGCGGAGTCGTCCAGGAGCCGCGGCCGGTACTGGCGCGAACGCCAGAAAGCTTGTAGCCGGTGGAAGGTGACGCTGCGGAGCCAGCGGCGGAAGGAGCCCGCCCGCTCACGGCGAAACTCAGGCAGCTCGCGGACGAGGACGGCCATGACTTCCTGGACCAGGTCGTCTGCATCGTGACGGAGCGTCGGATCGCGGAGCAGCCAGCGCCGGATCAACGGCCGATAAAGGTCGTCCAACCGCTGCCACGCGGCCTCGTCCGGTTGCGTGCGCAGCCGCTCCAACAGACTGACGGAGGTTTCCATTCGCCCACCTGTGCCATGTGAGTGTTCTCCGAGGATACCTGGACTCGGCGACACGCTCAACCAAAATCACGGAGATGATCTGGCTTGTCTGGCTTGAACGAAACCCTTCGACGACAGGGGCCGGCAGAATTTGGTTGACCCAAGATGCATGCACGGGGAGGATCTGCTTTCACCAGAGCAATGATGCCTTCGTCTCCTAACCGCGCTCTGCGCGAAAGGACTGCCAATGGCTAAGTCCGGCGCCCGTCCGCAACGGTTCGTCGTCCTGCCTACTCGGGGCCTCCAGGCCACTTCGACCTCGAGTGCCGCGCTCGGCACGTTCCTCACCAACCTCAACGTGGTCCACTCGTTCGCAGCGGCCAAGACCTTCGTGGCCAACGCCGGCCTGAAGATGAAGGCGGACTTCAAGGTCCTCGATTCCATCCACGAGGACGGGGCCAAGCTGGTGGAGATGTCCGCCGACACCGCCAAAGACCTGCAAGCTTCCCAACCGGGCCTGCGCATCGTGCCGGAGATCTTTTACCGGCCGGCCCTCGCCCGCCGCGAGATCCAGGGGAAAGTCAAAGCCGCGGCCGCGGCCGTGAAAGCCGTGATCACCGTCACCTCGGCCGGTATCCGGCCACAGGGGGATAGAGGGAACCAGCCCCCCTGTCAAGAGAAGCGCAGGGGGGAACGCGACCACCCTTGGGTAGTTGCCTCTTGGCTGGGGCGGTTCTGCTGCT
>JBGQLF010001100.1:0-4250 GCA_041499985.1 Gemmataceae bacterium | reverse complement strand
TGTGGGCGTAAGGCCGCAGGACCTTGGTAGCGATGGCCAAGGCCTCGCGGGCCACATGCACCGGCGATTTGGTTAAGGTGCTCATGCATGGTTAGATGCGCCGGCAAACACAAGGGATTCACGAGGTTTTCTACAGAGCATGTCGTTACCGGTATTCCTCGCGCACCGGGTGGAAGACATCCAGGACCTTGACCGGCTCATCGAGCACGATCACCTTGTGCCGTACCTGGCCGGGAATACGATAGAAATCGCCTGGCTGAAGGGTCTTTTGCTCCGAGCCGATGAAAAAGATCGCCCGGCCTTCCAAGATCAGGCCGGCCTGTTCGTGCGGGTGCGCGTGCTCTTCCACGACTGCGTGCGGTGCCAGATCCACCAGCGAGAGCATCAACTGGTCCCCAGCGCAGGTCCGAATGTGGACCCCGGGGAAGATCGTGTGCTGGCCGCATTCCTCGGGAGTAGGAAAGTACGTCGTCATAGGCTCAATGTCCAGAACGATGAAGGAGGAACGATGAATGATGAATGGAAAAACAGAGTCTGGTTCTGTCTTTCTCGTTCATCATTCATCATTCATCGTTCATCGTTTCGATCAACGGAGCAAACCGCCACCAAGGAGAGCGTGGACCTCGGCACTTTGCCGAATCACCAGCGACATGGTCGGCCAGTGGAAGGTGATCGAACCCGGACCATTACGGGTATGCCAACTGTCCGGCTCGAGCGCATTCTGGATCAGCTCGATGATCTGATTCGCGCTCTGTACCATCTGGAGCTGATTGAAGGCCGGGCCGAAGCGGTAGTTGTTGATGCCGCCGAAGGCCGGATTGGAGACCACATCGCCGATGTAGTAGGTCCGGACGATCATCATGTTCTTGGCCTTCTCGGCCGTGGTAACCTGGATCGTCTGCTCTTTGACCACGTACGTCAGGCCGAGGTCGCCCAGAATTTTCCTCAGTAGCGTACGCAGGGTCACGCCTTGCATCCGGACCGTGACCGGCGTGTCGTAGGTGATTTCCGCCTCCTTGAGCGCTTGGCCATCGACGACAATCGGCTGGCCCGTGTAGGTCTGCAAATAATCGATCACTGCCTCGAAGCGCGAATCCCGGAAATTGACCGAGACCGGCGCGTCGAGCGCTTGCAGAATCACCTTTTCCTTGGCTGTGAGCGGGACCGTGGCGGTGCGGTTCTTGGTCCGTTCCTTCCAGTCCTTGGGGAAGTCCATGTCGTTGACGGGCGGCGTGGCGGACCGATCGATTTCCCGCGTGACGCCGAGCAGGCGGCGTTCCCGTTCGTCCTGGAGCCGCCGTGCACTGGCCAATTGCTCGGCGACCGACGTGGTACGGCTGACGGCCTGGGCGGCGGGATTGTTCGGGTGCTGGCGTGCCAGTTCCTCCGCCTGCCGGCCGGCTTCCTCGGTCTTGCCCTCGGTTTGGAGCAGCTTGATGTTACCGAGGATGCGGGCCAGCCGAGCCTGGTCGGCGTTGCGCCGCTCGTCTGTGGCACGGCGGGCGGTGTCCTGAGCCTTGTCGGCGTCCTTGGCGGTGGCGTTCTTGCCTTCCGTCTCGGTGACGCGGATGCGATCTTGCAGCATCCGTTTCAAAGCTTCCCGGCGCGGTTGCAACAGCGCCGTGTCATCGGTCAGCCGAGCCAGGGCGGATTGGAGGCGCTCGACGGCCTGGGCAGGATCGGTTGGCGTCAACCGCTGCGCCTCGCGCAGGGTGGAGCGGATGTCCGACTCGATCTTTTGGCCAGCGATTTCATTCATCCGGCGGATCTGGCCGGCATAATCGATGTCTTGCTCACGCGGCGCTTGCGCAGCTGCCGCGGTGGCGAGAAGCAGCCCAGCGGCTGCGGCGAGAGTGCAATGTAAGCCCCGCAAGCGGGTTTCCAACATGGCGTCACCCCTAACGGTTAGAGACAGGCGCACCATCCTCTTTCCCACGGTTAAAGCTACCGCAGGCTGGAAAGTTTCGCCAGCGAAAATGGCGAGGGGCGTCCGTGGTCGGTAGTTCGTAGTCCGTCGTTCGCCGTTTGCAGGGCAAGAGCGGTGCGGGGAGAAAAATCGCCGCTTTCCCTTGTTCCGTCTCATCCCGCTCCGACGCTCTGTTTCTGGGTGCACAGGCGCAGGCGGACGTCGTCCCTTGGCGTAGGAGACCAAGGGTGCTACGCCACGGCAGGCGAGGGTTCAATCACAGGGTCAATCAGCCGGGAACCTTGAGGCGGGGCCAAGCCTTTGATGCGCACGCAGACGAGAGGCAGTCCCTGCTCGCGCTGACTGAGTTCAGCCATCCGGCGGCTGTGGGCATTGAACTCGGCTTCGCCGGCGACTTCAAAATAGATAATCGACTCTTCGGGCAGCACGTCATCCACTTCGGGATGGTCCACTGTATAGAGAGCAAACTCGGCTGCCAGCTCCATCTGCTTACGGGAGAAGTCGTGTGGGTCAATCATGACTTGATCTCTCCAACATAGCGATCCCGATGCGCTTCCCAGTTGGCCTCCAGTTCCTTGATCGCGAAGGTAAAGGTTGCGTTCGCATCGCCGATGAATAGGGCCGTCTTGTCTTGCGTGCCATCAGGATGCAGGGTGTCGCGATGACAGAAACCGTGGGCGTTGTCGTAGCGAACCACGGCGTGCCAGCTCTCTCCGTGCAGGATCTCCAATTGGACTGTAAACTCGAGGATCTCTTTACCCTGCCGCTTATGCCAGCAGCGGAGGCGAGCTCCCTCGGACCCGAGCCTGGCAAACCACCCGCGACTTGTCAGCTTCGTGCCAGCCATGCCCGCAGACTCCAGCAGTTCCTACAATCTTATCCCCTCCAAGACGGTTTTCCAATTCGGGCCTGTTGAGAAACGGGGCCGACCTCTGGAACATTGCCTTTTTTTCGCAAGTCCTACCTCAAGGGCCGGGCCACGAACTCGTACCAGCCCACGTCGCGGGCAACTAGCAGACCCAGCCACGCGGCGTGCAGCGGCAGGCGCACCCACCACGGCCAGCCACGCAGAACCGCCACCACTGCAAGCACCATAAGACCCAGCCAGGCCAGGTAACCAAGGCCGTAGTACTTCCCGTCCACCAGGACGTTGGCGAAGTAATCGAACAGCTGCGCGACCAGGCTAATGAAGGGGGCGGCAAACTCGGCGTAGGACAGCACGGTCGCCCGGCCGCTGCCGTACCGCCGCGCCAGGGTCCCAGCCACCACGGTCCCGCCGATTCCGGCCAAACCGCTGCCGCCGAAGAGCAGTAGCAGGCTGATCCAGATGCCGGTCTGAATACCCACGATCCGATCCGTCATGGACTTGTAGTACAGCACCTTGCCGCGTTGGAAGGGATGGATCTGCCGCAGGTCCGGGTATTTCGCCATCATGAATTCCGTGGGGGACTGGGGAGAAGCAGTGCCGTCCGGCTTCCCCCCCTTAGGCCGGACCTCGGTTTTCCCTTCTTCCTTGAGGGAACTGTCCACGAACAGGACCTCCAGGTCTTCGCTGGAGGGCCCGACGGCGACCCTGGCCGTAATGACCCAGCCGGCGCCGCAGGTGAAGGCAACACAGGCAGCCATGAACCCGGCCAGCAGTCCGGCGCCCACGTCGGCGCCCCGGTTCCTCGGCCGCACTAGCAGCCACGTCACCAGCCCCATGGCGCCGACGGACACGACCATCGCGTAATGGACCAACCGCTCGAACCAGTGCCGGGCCACAACCTCGTCGAACCAGTGGGCAAACTCGGGCGGCGGTGCCAGCCAGGGTCGCCGGACGCTGGGCAACCCCAGATAGCCCTCGCGGAACCAGCTCAGTTGCCACATACTGTAGAGCCAGCCATACAGGCCACCCAACAGGCCGCAGACCAGGCCGACGAGCACGGCCCAGCCGATGGCGCCGAAGTTCTGCCGCAGCCAGAGGCGCAGCAGGAACAGCAGCGACGGCGGCCGGGCGCTAATCGGTTCCTGGGCCAACCAGTGTTCCAGGTCGGTCGCCAGGGCGTCGGCGGAGGCGTAGCGCTGAACGGGGTCCTTGGCCAGGCACTTCAAGCAAATCGTTTCCAGATCGCGGTCGAGCTGCGCGTTCAGCGTTCGCGGCGGCGGCGGCTCCTTTTCCTGCACCTGGAGTAGGGTCTCGAGCAGCGTCGCGGCCTGGAACGGCGGCTGGCCGGTGAGCAGCTCATACAGGATGGCGCCCAGACCATAAATATCGGACGCTGGGCCGACCAGGTGCTTCTCGCCCGTTGCTTGCTCCGGCGCCATGTACGATGGCGTGCCC
>JBGQLF010001099.1:0-4257 GCA_041499985.1 Gemmataceae bacterium | reverse complement strand
TTCAAACATCCCCGCCACAACGGTGTTACCCAGAACACAGCCAATCGGAACCAGGCCCCGAACGGCGCGCGTGGGCATCCGCATCCAGGTGCGGCCCGACGGTTTGGGAAGCCGCTTGCCACAACAACCAGGCGACGGCCAGCCGCAACAGGGAGCGATCAGCCTTGCCGCCCCAGCGCCCGCTCTTGGAGGGCGGATCGAACCCCTCCTGTCCCCCTGCCCGGCTCAGCTGGCCTCCTGCTTTCTCCAGCAACTCAAGCCGTGTGAAATACTCGTCCGCCCTGGTAATTTCCGTCCGAACTTCGTCACTTGGCCACACTGGCGGAAGCGGCACGAGGAAGGAACTCAAGATCGCCGCTTCCAGCACACCGTGAACCGGTTGTGTAGTTGCGCGCGCGGTCCCTTGCAGTTCCGTCGTAGAGCCGCGCCGCGCGATCTCGGGAACGGCGGCGGGCAGATGATTCTGTGGATCGTGCTCAGTCGCGACTGGGCCGACGAGCCCCGGTCCAACCGAAACGAGGTCGGCGAGCTCCGGCGGCTGGCTCGGCAGTCTCCGTGCAACGGGTTTCTCAGGCGCTGGCGGTTCCGGGTCTGCGCTCACGCCCAGCATGGCAGCCCGGGCCGGACGACGTTGTTGTGGCAAGCCGTTCCAGACCAGCTGGCCTGTGCCATCCGTCGGCAACGGACGCGGATCGAGGAAGATCGGCCCAATCACGACCTTGCCATTCGCCGCTGAAGAGGATCGGTTGCCCACTCCGAGCTGGCTAACCAAGTCACTCGGGCTCACGGTGCTCTCCAGGACTCGTGTGCTGCCGTCGGGCTGGGGAAGCGTCACCGTGATGATAAAGAGGCCATCGCGTCCGGGCGTAATCGTAACGGTAACAGCTGCGGGGATTGCCATCGGGACCCGCTGTGAGACCAGAGAGCCCCCGAGCCGGCGGAGATAGGTTGAATTCCGTCAGGCCCGTCGACAACAGGCAGCGCGCTTCGAGCAGATCGACGTGCAAGCGCAGCCGGCCCCGTCGCCGGGAAGCCGGGCATTCCTCCTGCACCATGCGACGCCACCAGGAAAGAGCCACGAGAGAACCCCTCTTGGCAGAGCCATTCACCAGCCCAAAGCGCAGCCTGGTTCCAAACCGGGGAACACGCTCCGTGGTGCAGGCGGCTCGCCTGCGGGCCAGACAAGCAGGCGAGCCGCCTGCACTACGGACCGAAAACTGGGGGACGCTTACAACCGATCGGCGTACTCCGCCGAGCCCAGGATGTCCGCGAGCACTTCCTCTTGTTGATTGCCGTGCTGCAAGGCCGCGACAAACACGCCCAGGCCGGCCTCCTCCGAATCGCGGTGTAGATACTGAGTGTACAAACCTCGCACGGTGTTTGTCTGCGCCTCTGGGCTGTGCAGGACCGCCAAGGCGACGGCAGCGCGCGGTGTCCCCAGCGCCAGAAGCTGCTCCCAGATACGGGCACCCGTCGCGTCGAGGGCGCGATGCAGTACGTCCTCATACAGCGACTGCAAGAAAGCGCCGTTGCCCTGATGCACCAGGTATTCCGCGGAGCCCAGAATTCCGGCCCGCAGTTCATTGGTCGAGTGTCCCGCGGCCAGATAATCCAGCCAGCTCGCCAGCCCGGCGTCTTCCGCGGCTCGGCCCAGGAACTCGTGATACACGTCCTGGATCACGAGGGTCCGATACTCCGTGCTGCTGGCAATCTGGGTCACGACCGCGGCATTGGGCGTGCCGGCTTGCAGCTGGCCACCCCAGCCGACCAACCCTACCGGATCCAGCTCGCGGTGGAGGAGATCCTGGTAAACCCGGGCCAGGAACTGCTGGTGGGACACCTCGATCTCGAACACCTTGACACTGGCATAGAGAGTGTCCAACGTCTGTCCGGCCCGGCTGAAGGTAGTCACGGGATAATAGTAGCCGGCTTGCGTGTAGGTATGGGTGCCCGTGACAACGTAACGGCCGTCGCCGTCGTCATCGGGCGTGATCACGCCATCCGAAGTCTGCCCGTCGCCCCAGTTAATGCCCGCCGTGAGACCAGTGGCATCGCTGACCTTGAACGACAACAGCTGACCGGAAAATGCCTGGTTCTTGGTGAGCGTGATCAGGCTGTAGTCCGGGAAACGCGGGTCGTCATGGATACGCACTTCGGCACCGGCCGCGCTTGGATCCTGAATCGGACGCACAGCCAGGGAGTCGTCCGCCAGGGAATAGAGCCGATCGCCGATGCGCACGCTGCGCCGCACCTGCGAATCCTGATTGATTTGGCCGAGCAGGTGGAAACCGGTCGTCACGTCCACCTGGAAGACCCACAAACTAGATTGATAGCCGGTGTAATTGAGGCTGGTATAGCTCCCGTAGACGGGGATCGCCAGGGTATGGAACTCGGAGAAATAGCCCAGGGCATGATGATCCCACTCCGCTTCCGAGCCGGACCCCCACCACCAGTTCCAGTTGGGCGGCGCGACCACGTACTGACTGACCAGGCGTGGAGCGTTCAGGTTCGAGGTATCGAAGAGGGACAGATCCAGTGCCGCGCCGCTGGCGTCGCGACCGATTCCCAGAAGGTGGGTGGCATCGATCGGCTGAAGGTACGAGGAAGACCCGGGAAGGTGCAGCTGACCTACCACGCGCGGGGCGCTCGGGTCGCTGAGGTCGAGCGCGAACAGCGGATCGATCTGCTGATACGTGACCAGGAAGGCGTGATCGCCGACGAAGCGCGTGGAACGCAGCTGTTGGCCCGGAGCCAGGCCTTCCAGACTGCCCACCCGCTGGAGTGTGCCGGCTTCGTTCGCCAGGACATAGAGGTTGTTCGTGGCGCCCGGTCCCCAATTGGAGGTGGTGGCGATGCGCAGATACTGGCCCTGTTCGTCCAGGGAAAACTGATTCAGCACTTGCCCGGGAACCGCGCCGACCGCGGCCAGGTCGACATGGCCGGCGTTCAGCTGGAATTGCAGGATCGTCGAACTGCTGCTGCTCGACGAGGCGGTATTCGTCCAATTGGGCAGGACCACGTACAGGTGATCCATCGAGGCGTACACGGTCGTGCCATAGGTCCCCAGGATGCTGGCCGTATCCACCGGGCCCGGGCTCGTGCTGGTCACGTCGAAGTCCAGCACCGAGACCAGGTTGTAATCGTTGGTCGACAACGGCTTATAAATGTGCGCTGGGTCGATCACAAATCCCGCCGGTTGCAGCGGATTGTCGGCTCGCCCCGCGTGCGTGTAGAAGTGCGGCAGGGACAGGTCCAGCTCGTGTCCGGTGATGCGGGCCAGGTATTGGTCCTTGCTCTCATAGATCGATTCGCCATTGAAGGTGGTGTACGCCGGGGCCGGTAAGCCCGTGAAATAATTCTGCGCCACCACATAAACCTGGTTGCCGATAGCCCGCGAATCGAGATAGGTTCCATCCAGGTAAGTGTCCTTCACTTCCTTGGGGGCGGCGCGATTAGAAACGTCGAACACGGTCACCTTCACCTTGGAGGAACCGGGGTAGACCAGCGGGAAGCCGTCGGCGCTTCGTACGAGCGGATCCACGTGAATGGGCTGACTGGCATAAATCGTGGAAAGGACCGTCACCCGGTCGCCGTTGAGGTACTCGGCAATGACCGTGCCCTCGACCGCCGCGCGGGAAGCGATGTGTAGAGTATTACCGGGTCCGGCCTGGGCGATCACCAGTTCTTGGCGGGAGATCAGGTAGATGTAATTGCCATCGTTCTTGACGATGTCGGCTTCATCCACGCCGGGAACCTGGATGTTGGTTTGCGAAAAACTGTTGCTGTTGACCGTCTGGGCCGCGGTGAACCCGCCCCCGAAGCCGACCGGAACCGAGCTATCGACGACCGGGCCCGGCACCGGCACGAAATTGTACGAGGCGAAGTGTGTGCCGAACAGGTCCTTGTACCGATCCAGGGCGCTGTCGCGGAGGTACTGAATGAAGGCGGCCGCGGAACCGAACTGGACGGGCCGCGTGATCTGTGGCCCGCTGGTCAGCAGGCCGTTGCCGTCAAGCAGCCGGCGCTCTTCCAGTTGCTCCACCAGCAGGGGGGGACGACTTCGGTAGGCGGGCCGGCGCGGGGAGCGGAGCCGGTTGCCCAGGAACTTCCACAACATGATCGATTCTCCAATGATCAGGGGGATTACTTGAGTATTTGCCTTCCTCCGAGCGCCAACGCGAGCCAGGCTCGAATTACGGCATCGTTCAAAGCCGGGTAACGGGCTGTGGCGGCGAAATTTTAACATTGCCAGCCCGG
>JBGQLF010001098.1:0-4257 GCA_041499985.1 Gemmataceae bacterium | reverse complement strand
GGCTTCTCGGAAGTCATAGTTCAGATACGCATAGGTCCTCGCCACGAAGGGGGTCCCAGCATAGAACAGCTCGTACTGCTGGTGCCGCCCCGCGAACTCTGAGCCGACCATCTCCCACGCTAGCTTGAAAAGCTTGACCCGTTCCTCGGCCTTGACACTAGGCGACCGGATGAACTGGCGGATGTCGCCGGCCGTATCCGGGTTCTTGAACTCGTGCACCGACGACGGCACTTGCAGGAGTCCTCCCCCGGCCAATTCGCGGAGAATCTGGATCAGCCGTGGGTAGAGCTGGGACTGGAGCGCCATGGCGCCGTAGAGGAAACGGGGATGCGGATGCACGACCCCGTTGGCGTTGGTGACGGCGGCAGCCTCGGCCGCCAGCACCATGCCTTCCACCACCGCGACGAGCGACGCCAGTTCCCCCAGCTGCCCCTGCACCGGTGGCAGCTTCTCGATGCCGTTGGTGGCCGCGATCTTGACGGCGAGCCCGGCCAGGAACTTGACCTTGCTGACCAGGCGGATCTGGGCCTGGGAATTGCCGAGGATGTGCGCCGGCGTCTCGAAAAACTGCGCCCGGGTCAGGGCCACGTCCCGGTAGACGAACACCTGCTCCCAGGGGACGAACACGTCGTGGAAGACCGCCAGCGCGTCCGACTCGTCGAAGCGGGTGGACAGCGGGTAATCGTACACGCTGGGCTGTCCCACGGCATAGCCCCGCCGCGCATACAGACGCAGCCCCGGGGCGGCGATCGGGACCACCAGGGAGATCGCGTAATCCTCGTCGCCAGGGCGCAGCGGCTGGATGCAGCTCACGAACAGGTAGTCCGCCAGCACCGCCGCCGTGCCGAGCATTTGCGCTCCGCGGAGGACGATGCCCCCATCGCGCTCCCGGACCACCCCAGCGGCCAGGTGAGATTCCTCCTGCTCCTGGGCCGTCTTGGACCGATCGATCTGCGGCGGGACGATCGTGTAGCTGGCGTAGAGGTGCTCGTCGCGGACCTTGGCGTGGAAGCGCTGAACGTTTTCGCCGAACCGGGGATGGTGGCGCGCGAACAGCTCGGGCGCACTGGCGAAACCGGCGAGAAAACCAGCCACGTGCTCGGGGCCGCGCCCCAGGAGTCCATAGCTGGCGTCGGCGATCCGGCTGAGCCCAAGGCGGCGCCGCCGCAGGTCGTCTACCGAGCGCGGGATCATGTGGGCTACGGAAACCGGCTTCCCCTTGGCCGGCGAGGGAAAGGTCATCTCGCCGCGGTCGGCGGCCATCCGATCGAACAGGCGGGCAACGGTCCGGCAGACGCCCGCAAAGGCGGGGTGCGTGGTGACTTCACGGACGACTTCCCCGTCGATCACCACCTGCCGGCCGTCCTGGAGGCTCTCCAGGTATTGCGCCCCGGTCCTCACATGCATGGCCTCTTGGATGGTCCGCCCCTTTCGCCGTGCCACCCGATGTCCCGGAGCATAGGGCGGGATCTCGGCTCTCCGGAGGGCGGGAAAACTGCTTGACTCTTGTACGCAGCATGCTAATGCTTCGTACTATGGCGTCAACCTAATTCCCGCGCGGACAGGCAGAAGGCAGTCCAGACCGTTAGGGATCAGAGGGATGGCGGCAACCCGCGCGGGCGCGTCGGGCTCATCAAACTCCTCTCGAAATCCTCGCCCGGATAGACGAGGGCAGACCTGTGCTCAAGGAACATCTGGAGTTCTTTGCCGTCGACCTCTCCTCAGGCTGGGAGGTCCCGCCGGGGTATCCACCTAGGATCCAGCATAAGATCCTGGCCGGCCACCTGGACGCGGACCACCGGCGAGGCTCCCGGACTCGGCTCCTTCGGTTTGCGCCCGGGGCCTTCACGACCGAGCCGTTCGTGCACGAGTACTGGGAAGAGGTCTTTCAGCTCTCCGGTACGCTGACGGTCGGAGGCCAGACTTTCGGCCCGATGACCTATGCCTGCCGCCCGCCCCAGGTGTATCACGGGCCCTTTCGCAGCGATGAGGGCTGCCTCCTTCTGGAAATCCATTATTACGACCCCGATGAACACGCTTCCTCTAACCGTCCTCGGTGACAACCACTCCGTCCCCCTGCAATTCCCCGTCCGGCGGGTGATCAACGCCGGCTACGTCGGCAGGGACCGGCAGGCGGTCCAGGCCCACATCGACGAATTGCAGCGCGAGGGGATCCCTCCCCCCTCCGCTGTGCCGATGCTCTTCCCCCTCACCGCGGAGAACCTGACCACACAGGACCGGATCGAGGTGATCAGCGGAGAGACGTCTGGTGAGGTCGAGTATGTCCTGCTGCTGGGCGCGGGAGAGGTTTTCGTCGGCGTGGGCAGTGACCATACCGATCGGGCTTTGGAACGACAGAGCCTCATCAAATCGAAGCAGATTTGCAGAAACGTGCTGTCGAGCCAGGTCTGGCGCTACCCTGACGTACAGGCCCATTGGGACGACCTCGTGCTCCAGAGCTGGGTCAAGGGGCACGGGGCGGATAACGAAGTCCTCTATCAAAGAGCTCCCCTGCGCTCGATCCTCTCGGCCGAAGACCTGATGGCATTGGTCCGGTCGCGGCTGCGGGACCGCGAGGGTGAGGGCATGGTGATCTTTTCGGGCACAATCCCCATCCTGACCGCGGGGATGTGCTACGGAGACTACTTCCGCGGGGAGTTGATCGATCCGCACTCCGGGGGCCGCCTGACCTGCACGTACTGGGTCGTGAGACTGGATTACCTGGAGGGCGTGGCAGAGTGACCAACGAGCCACAGGGAAAGAAAGGTGGTGCAACGTGATCTGCGAGCCACAACGCAGTTGGTTGAAGGCGTTGGGTAGCTTGGCCGGCTTTCTGGTGTTGGCCCTTGGCCTGGGGCTGGCGGCTCCGTCAGACCAGGGCGGCCAGAAGCTGCTGCCGCCACAGGCGAAGGGCTCGCCACGGGCGGAACCGAAGGACGGTTCCAATCCGCCGCAGGCTGCCCAGCTCAAGGAGGCCTTGAAAGCGATCTGGGTCCACTCGGACAAAGCCGAGCCGGCGGGCACGAAGTACAAGACCTTCCACTCCAAAACCATCGCTGCCGAGGTCAGCTACCTGATCTACTTGCCGCCCGATTACCTGAAGGACAGTCCGAAGCGGTACCCGGTGGTTTACTGGCTGCACGGCAGCGGTGGCTCGCCCCGCGGCAGCACCACCTTTGTCGAGTACCTGGACGCCGCCGTTCGAGCGGGCAAGGCTCCGCCCATGATCGCGGTTCTCGTCAATGGCTTGAAGGGCGAGACCATGTATTGCGACACGAAAGATGGCCAATTACCGGTCGAAAGTGTCTTCATCAAAGACCTGATCCCGCATATCGACGCCACGTACCGTACCATCGCCAGCCGGGAGGGACGGGGAGTCGAGGGATTCTCGATGGGTGGTTTCGGCGCGGCCCACTTTGGCTTCAAGTATCCGGAACTCTTCGGCGTGGTCTCGATCCTCGCCCCGGCCCTGCTCTCTCCCGAGGTGGCTGTGAAGCTGCGCAAATGGAACGAACTGCTCCAGTTCGCCTTCGATGGCGATCTCGACTATTTCAAGGCGAATGACCCCTACACCTTGGCCGAGAAAAACGCCCCCGCCCTCCGCAAGGGGACGGCCATCCGCATCATTCCCCACTGGGAATCGGAGGGCTGGCTCATTCCGCGCTGCGAGGCGCTCCACCAAGTGCTGGAGCGCCAGGGAATCCCGCACCGGTTCGAGGTGCATGATCGCATCAAGGTCCATAGTATGCGTCTGGTGTACGACGATCTGGGCGACGAGGCGATTGGATTCTTCACCAAGGGCTTTGCCGGTGCCAAGGCTCAGCCGTGACTTGCAGGAGATTCGCAACGATGACGACCTGGTTACACTCTGGGTGCAGCCTCCTCGGTATTCTCGCCCTGCTGGTGTTCTGCCCGCTCGACGTGCTTGGTCAGGAAGCATCCAAAACCCTGGATATTTACTTCGTGGATGTCGGCGCCAGCGTGGGCAATGCCACCGTCCTCGTGGCGCCATCCGGCGAATCCTTGATCCTCGACGCCGGCCCGACGCCGATGGCTGGGCGTGTGGTTGAAGTGCTCAAACAAGCCGGCGTCAAGCAGGTGGATTACCTGGTCACAACGCATTACCACGCCGATCATTGCGGCGCGACGGCTGCGCTGGCCGATCGGATCAACATTCTCCACTTCGTCGATCACGGCGAGAGCGTCGAGTTCGGCAAGAGCGACGACTGGTGGAAGGAACGCCGTGGCCCCTGGTTC
>JBGQLF010001097.1:0-4260 GCA_041499985.1 Gemmataceae bacterium | reverse complement strand
GGAGCAGTATGCGCTCACGGCCCGAAAGCGTTTTTACAGTGCCGAAAAAACGAGGATTTTTAAATACAAATTTAGTCCGCTACCACAAAAAGGGGCGTCCCAAGGCCAATATGCTAGTCCTGCATGCGGTTTTCCCCGCGTTTTCTGCAAGTTCGGGCCGTGAGCGCATACGCTGGAGCAGCTCACAAGCGAGGACGCTTGTGGCTACGATCGGACGGTATCCTGATTTTGCACTCGCGAGATGACCCCAGAGAGGATGTCCGAGATCCATGTCCACGCACGTGCGCTGCGGTCTAGATGAACTCAGGGGCATGATCGGCCGCGAGGTCGGGTACAGCGACTGGTTGCCCGTTACGCAGCCGCGGATCGAGGCATTTGCCGCGGTCACGGAGGATCGCCAGTGGATTCATCTGGATACGGCGCGGGCGCAGATCGAATCCCCGTATGGCACGACCATCGCGCACGGGTTTCTCACGCTGTCGCTGCTCAGCCAACTCTTCGCCCAAGCCGTGCAGCTCCAGGGCGACTTCAAAATGCGCATCAACTACGGCCTGAATCGAGTGCGTTTTCCCGCTCCGGTGCCGGCCGGTTCCCGCATCCGGGGCCGATTTACGCTCCAGGCCCTGGACGACGTGCCCGGCGGTGTGCAGCTCACCTGGCTCGCCCAGGTCGAGATCGAAGGTGGGTCCAAGCCAGCTCTGGTCGCGGAATGGCTCGGCCGATTGTATTTTTGAGCCACGAAGCCACAAGACGTCCCCTCAATAGATTGCCCTTGCACTCGAGAAAGCTATACAATCAGCCGCCGACAAGCGAATCGCCCCGGCCTATGAGGATCCCCTGTGAGTACACTCGAACCCAAGATTCATATCGTCGGTGTCGGCAGTGATGGCCTGGCCGGCTTGACGGCGCGCGCACGCGAACTGCTGACCCGGGCGGACCTGGTACTCGGCTCCGAGCATGCCTTACGCTTGGTCCCCGAGCTGACCGCGGAGCGCTGCTGCCTTGGTCCTGACTTGCAAGACACGATCCGCACCCTGGAGGCCAAGCTGGGTCGCCAACGCCTGGTCGTGGTGGCCAGCGGCGATCCGCTCTTTTATGGAGTGGCCCGCTACCTGTGTGACCGGCTCGGCAAGGACCACTTCGAGGTGCTGCCGCACGTGAGCAGCATGCAGCTTGCCTTTGCCCGCATCAAGGAGAGCTGGGAAGAAGCCTACTTGACCAACCTGGCAACACACCCGCTGGAGAGTGTGCTAGATCGCATCCGCATCGCCGAGACGGTCGGTCTGTTCACGAGTGAAGAGGATGATCCGCCAACCATCGCCCGGGCGCTCCTCGTCCGCGGCATCGACTACTTCCGCGCGTTCGTCTGTGAGAACCTGGGCGCCCCCGATGAACGGGTCACCCAAGGGGAGCTGAGCGACATCCAGGGTATGGAATTCGCTCCGCTCAATGTGATGATCCTCAAGCGCAAGGCCGGACGGCCCGACCAGCCGCGGACACCCGTGCGCTTTCGCCGGTTCGGCAACCCCGACGATGTCTTCGCTCAGAGCCAGCCCAAGAGCGGCCTCATCACCCAGGCCGAGGTCCGAGCCATCGCGCTGGCGCAGTTGGATGTGCAATCGGAGAGTGTCCTTTGGGATGTCGGTGCAGGTTCGGGCTCGGTCGCGATCGAAGCGGCGCAGCTGGCCCAGCGTGGCATGGTCTACGCCATCGAGCAGGATGCCGCTGACTACCACCTGATCCTCGCCAATGCCCAGACCTTCGGCGTGCGTAATCTGACACCGGTGCACGGTACCGCTCCCGCTGTTTTCATGGGGCTGCCACCTCCGGACGCAGTTTTCATCGGCGGCACCGGGCATGAAGTTGCCCACCTCCTCGAAGCGGCGTACACGGCCCTGCGACCAAGGGGCCGGCTGGTCGTCAATGTCGCGACCCTGGAGAGTCTGAACACGACCTATAGCGCACTCAAGAGCCTGGCCGGCTCGGTTCACGTGCTGCTCGTCAACGTGGCGCGTGGGACGGAGCAATTGGAAACCTTGCGCCTGGAGGCCGTCAATCCGACATTCTTGCTGAGCGTGACCAAACCGGGGTGAGTTGTCTTGGGCACAGCGTGCACGCAACCTCCGGGTGCTGCTTATTCGTCGATCCGGGAGTCAAAGACGCGCACTTTCTTCCAACTGGCCTTATTCTCTTCGATGAACTTGAGATGCCGGGCGTCGCCCTGGTATTGGTCGTGGGAAGCCCGGTCTTTGAAGACCAGGTGGAGAGCGACGTCGAAGTCCACATCGTTGACCGGCCGCTTGAGGTCTTCCGCCAGAGTTCCCGCGGCGAAAGACACGGTGCCGGGATGTTTGGAGAGGTACTTCTTGCAGGCCTCCACCATCTTCTTCTTGGCAGCCGGCGAATTATCGTTCAAAGAAAAGTAGACATTGTGGGCGATCAAGGCTTCCGTGGCTGGGGCCGCCACGGTCGCCTCCGGCTTGCTCGCGATCACCCACATACCAAGCACCAGACCGAGGAACGCAACACCCGGCAATAGCTTTCTCATTCCACTCTCCCTTGTGATACAGAGCCGAAACTCTTCGGCGTTGTCAGCTGGTGTATTGGACGAGTGCTTGCTGGCAAGTCAGAATCGCGGCGATGCAACGATGCGATCAGGCCGCGCTCGCCGACTGGAAGAAGGGAAGCGGTTGCTTGCGAGCTATGCAGAATAGCGGCATGGTTCAAACATGGGTGGCACGCCCTGAGTCTTCGAAGGGCGTGTCTTCCGCAGCCCACGCCCTTCGAAGACTCAGGGCGTGCCACCCAGAAACGGGCCTTTTTGAACCAGGCTAGAATAGCGAAGAAGGAGCCAGGCGGTTTGGCCCATGCCTCGAGCCAGGGCGACGAGGGCGAGTGTCGGGTCGAAGCGGTTCACCGACTGGGGCAGATCCCTGGTTTTCATCCCAGCTGGCTTCCCGTTCCCCGACACCCGATCCCTCTGCTAAGAGTGTCCTTCCGTGGCGGCTGCCCCGTGTGGGGCATTGCCGTGACTTTCTAATTCGCGCCGCGGCGCCGTTGGAATTGAACCTCGAACGGGTCGCCGGTCAGGTCCTTCCAGGTCTTCACCTGGTCGGCGGTCAGCACGGATTGGACTTTTCCCAGCGTCTCTTTCCGCAGCGCGGCCAGCTTCTCCTGGGCTCCTTGGGCATTGCCGCCCTGGAAGAGATCACGCATCTGCGCCGTCGCACCGTCGTTGATCGTCTTGATTTTTTCCTTCTGATCGCTCGTCAGGTTGAGGGCCTGCTGGACTTCGGCTCTGGCGAAGGCCTGAGCCCCGCCCGCCTGAAGTTCGATCTGCTTGAGCCGCTTGATCTGCTCCGGCTTGAGGGTGTCTCCAAGCGCGGTGAGGGTCTCGTTCGAGATGGCACGATTCAATTCCTGAGCCTTGCCGCGCCGCTCTTCCTGAGGGAGATCTTGCAGCTTGGCGAGGGTCCCCTGATTTTTTTCCTGGATCTTCTGGACAACTTCTTTGATTTTGCCAATCTGCGGTTCGTCGAGCTTCAGCTCCTTCTGCACCCCCTCGTTTTGCAGCAGCGCGGCGATGCCGAGGCCCCCGCCTCCAAAGCCACCGCGTTGCCCTTGGCCACGTTGGCCGCGCTGGCGTTGTTGGGCCAGGACCGGACTGGACAGCAGCAGGACCAAACTGAGAGTTAGAACGATACGGCACACGCGAAACATCGTCAATCCTCCATAAAACGTGCACGGAAGTGGGAGAGCGGGATTCCGGGGAACCTCTCGGTCCAAGTATGCTGGGCAAAAGGTGGCCGCGCCCACCGGCCGCAGGGGTACCACGCCACACGACACGGCAGTACGCGGCCGTCGATCCGGACCTTCGGAGCTTCCGAGATCCGGGGAGGGTTCGGCCGCGGAGCCGGGTGACAACCGGAGGCGCCGCCTGTGGGCCGCGCTTCGTGTCCCTCCAGATTCGAAGCGGGTAATAATGATACCGGCAGAAAGTGAGAGTTCGATGAGAGGAATATGAGAACCGCGGACCCGGTTGCGGGAAGGTTTGCCTGCGCCCAACCGAGGCAGAGATTCTGCGAGACCTCGGCGCGGTTTCAGGGTTCCATTCTCTTGTGGGTACCTCCTCCTTGGGGTTTCATGCGGAGTGTTCAGATATGCGCGGCAAGGTGTTCCTACTCTTTAGTTCGGCAGTTCTGCTGCTGGGCCCGACCATGGGCCTGACGCAATTCCCCGGCGGCGGCGACCCTCGTGGGG
>JBGQLF010001096.1:0-4268 GCA_041499985.1 Gemmataceae bacterium | reverse complement strand
GCATAATCGGGAGGCCCTTTGCCGTTTGGATCCCGGCCATGGAACACCGCCGTGCCCGCGACCAGCACATCCGCGCCGGCGGCGATCGCCAGTTTGGCGGTCTTCTCGTTGATGCCGCCGTCGACCTCCAGCATCACCTCGCGGCGAGATGCGCCGATGCGTTCGCGGGCGGCCCTGATCTTCGGCAATTGGCTCTCGAGGAACGCCTGGCCGCCGAAACCGGGATTGACCGTCATGATGAGGATCAGGTCGATCAGGTCGAACAGCGGGTCCAAGACTTCGATCGGCGTGCCCGGATTGAGCACATAGCCCGCCTTCTTCCCGAGCGAGCGAATCAGTTGCAGCGTGCGGTGGGGATGCGGTCCGGCCTCGGGATGGATGCTGATGATGTCCGCCCCGCTCTCGCGAGCGGTGTCGAGGATCCGCCCGGCCGGCACCATCACGCCGAGATCGATGATGTCGTAGTTGTTGCAGGCCAGAACGACGCCCACGATGTTCTTGCCGATGTCGTGGACGTCGCCCTTGACGGTCGCCATCACGATTTTGCCGCGGGCCTTTCGCACACTCCCGGCCGTCTGGCCTTTCTCCACTTCCATGAACGGCAGTAGGTAGGCCACGGCCTTCTTCATGACCCGGGCACTCTTGACCACCTGCGGCAAGAACATCTTGCCCGCGCCGAACAGGTCGCCGACCACGTTCATGCCGTCCATCAACGGCCCTTCGATGAGCGCCAGCGGCCGGCTGTAGCGGTGCCGAGCCTCTTCCACGTCTTGATCCACGAAGTCGATGATCCCATTGATCAAGGCATGCTTGAGCCGCTCCTCGACCGGGGCGTCGCGCCAGGCCAGTTCCTTGGCCGTACTCTTGTCCTTCGGTTTGACCGTTTCAGCGAAAGCCGTGAGGCGATCGGTCGCGTCCGGCCGGCGGTCGAGTAGCACATCCTCGACGCGCTCGAGCAGGTCCTTGGGAATCTCCTCGTAAACTTGCAGCTGGCCAGCATTGACAATGCCCATGTCCAGGCCGGCCCCGATGGCATGGTACAGGAACGCGGCGTTCATGGCTTCGCGCACCGCATCATTGCCGCGGAAGGCGAACGACACATTGCTGACGCCGCCGCTCGTCTTGGCCTCAGGAAAGAGGCGCTTCAGCCGGCGCACCGCGGTGAGGAACTCCACCGCGTAATGGTTGTGCTCCTCAATGCCGGTGCCGACGGTAAGGATATTGACGTCGAAAATGATATCACTGGGGGCGAAGCCGACCTCCTCGGTCAGCAGGCGGTGGGCACGCTGGCAGATCGCCACTTTGCGGTCGGCCGTGACGGCCTGACCTTCCTCGTCAAACGCCATCACCACGACGGCCGCGCCGTAGCGCTTGATCCGTTGCGCCTGTTCGAGGAACTTCTCTTCACCCTCCTTGAGGCTGATCGAATTGACGACGGCCTTGCCCTGGACACATTTGAGACCCGCTTCGATCACCGACCATTTCGAGCTGTCGATCATGATCGGGATGCGCGCGATATCCGGTTCGGCGGCGAGCAGATTCAAGAAGCGCGCCATCGCCTTTTCGCCGTCGATCAGGCCTTCATCCATGTTGACGTCGAGGATGTTGGCCCCGCCTTCGACCTGCTCGCGGGCCACAGCCAGAGCTCCCTCGAAGTCACCGTTCCTGATTAAGCGGGCAAACTTGCGCGAGCCGGTGATGTTGGTCCGCTCGCCGATCAGGATGAAGTTGCTCTCCGGCCGGATACGCAAGGGCTCCATCCCACTGAAGCACGACCAGGCCGGCACCGTAGGCCGAGGGCGAGGGGCCTGATCGTGAACCGCCTGGGCGATCGCCTGGATGTGGTGGGGCGTGGTGCCACAGCAGCCACCGACAAGGTTCAGCCAGCCGTTGGCGGCGAACTCGCCCAGAATCTGGGCCATGTTCTCGGGAGTATCATCGTACTCGCCGAAGGCGTTCGGCAAACCCGCATTGGGATGGCAGCTGACGTAACAGGTGGCGATGCGAGCCAGGTTCTCGAGATAGGGCCGCATCTCGCGGGCGCCGAGGGCACAGTTAATACCCACACTCAGTAACGGGTACGGGGTGACGGAAATCCAGAAGGCTTCCAGCGTCTGCCCGGAGAGGGTGCGGCCGCTGGCATCAGTAATCGTGACCGAGGCCAGCACCGGCAGCCGGAGTTGGTGCTTAGCAAAGTACTGTTCGATGGCGAACAAGCAGGCTTTCAGGTTGAGCGTATCGAAGGTGGTCTCGGGAAAGAGCAGATCGACGCCGCCTGCGATCAGTCCGGCCACCTGTTCGGTGTAAGAGGCCACCAGTTGATCAAACGTCACGCCCCGGAAGCCAGGATCGTTGACGTTGGGCGACAGCGACGCGGTCTTGTTGGTGGGCCCGATACTGCCGGCGACAAACCGCGGCCGGTCCGGCGTCCGGCGGGTCATCGCTTCGGCGGCACGGCGAGCGATGGCGGCAGCCGCGACGTTCATCTCATAGACGTGCTCTTCCAGGCCGTAGTCCGCCATCGAGATCGACGTAGCGTTGAACGTGTTGGTTTCGAGGATGTCGGCGCCGGCCTCCAAATAGGCACCGTGAATAGTCTCAATGAGCCGCGGCTGGGTGAGCACCAGCAGATCGTTGCAGCCTTTCAGCGGCCGCGGATGCGTGCGGAAACGTGCGCCGCGGAAGTGTTCTTCCTCCAGGCGATGCTCCTGAATCATCGTGCCCATGGCGCCATCGAGGATCAGAATGCGCTGGGAAAGAAGTTCTTCCAGGAGTTCCTGGGTGCCCATTTGTGCAGTTAGCAACATGAAAGGTCTTCCACCAGGGAGCACGGAATCGCTCGCTAAGGTGCCTTCACCTTAAAACAAGCCCAGGAAGGATTCTAGGCCGACTTAGCCCCCCTTCTCCACATCGGGCCCCTTCCCAGAACTAGCTTATACTGAGGTAGTGCGCGGGCGCCCAGATTTTTCCGGGTACTTGGGGGTAGGGAAGACAGGAAACAGTGAGAGGAGGAGAGGAAAAAGAAGCGACCGGTTGCGACGTTCCGTCGTGGCAACCGGCCCCGGACGCGGCCCGATGCTTCCCTGCAGGCCCCTCACCTCAACAGGTGAGTCAAGAAACCAGCTTCGAACAGTGCCGCTGAAGAGACGGCTGCGGCACCTGCCCTATCCCTCGACCCTCGCCATCATGGTCGCCTGTCGTGGGCCTTCCCTGGCCCTGGGCGGGCACTGCTCGAAAGCTGGATTCTGCTTCCAGACAACTCGTCCCGGCGCGCACGCTTGGCGCCAAGACCGTTGTGAATTAGCGGGCGAAAAGTTAACGTCGGACGGAAGGAAACAGATAAGGCGATTTCACTCCGTGCCTGGCGCGAACACCAGGCAAAACCGCCGGAAGAATGCACGTCTCTTTAGGGGCGAGTCGAACCCGGACTCTCTTCGATTCCCGATGAGCTCTGCGGACCGACACCATGCTAGCTCTGGTGTCTCTCCGGAAGGTCAACTCATGAGGGGACAGGTTAGCGACTTATCCACGTCTGTCAACTGAAAAATTGGTAAGCTCGGCAAGGGCGCCCCCTGGAGCGGAACCTCTTGCAGGACAAGGGGCAACGGCAGCATTTGGCCCGTCCGAGCTCCAGATAACGGCTTGGGACTTCACACCGTCCCTCCTCGAAAGCGCGAGGCTCCTCATCGCAACGTTCACCGAGTTAGAGGTTTGTGTCGCGGCTCCGTTTTCCGGTAGTGGGGTCTTGCCAAAGCGATGACCCCAGAAAATTCTTTTGCTGGAGCACCAGGCTGCCCCGTCGCGGGAAGGCATGCAAGGAGCTTGGGGAGCAGGTGGCTCTCCGCGCGGCCTGAAGACGGCGAGCGGCGCCGCCTGCCGTCGCCGGGCCCATCGGCCGCAGCAGAAGTGCAGCGCGCAAAAAAACCTCCGCTTGTGCCGTGTTAGACGCTTTTGAGAACCCGCAGTTCAAGGTGGGAGCCGCAGTCCGAGTTTTGGATCCCACGAGCTAGTGGTGGGCGTGCAAGCGCCGGACTGACTCAAGAGAGCTCCCGTGCGGGTACAGCATCGGTTCGTCAAAAGTGCCGTCTATTCACGAACACCGCAGAGGTTTCTGAAGCCGTTACCAGCTTCATTCTGGAATCTATCACCTTCTGGCGCAGGAGGCAAGTGTCTCCATCCAAGAACCTTCGCCGCGCTACCCCGGTGGGGCCGTTGTTCGGCGATGTCGTAGATACATGACCAGGACAGCTCGGGGTAGGACCACAGTC
>JBGQLF010001095.1:0-4277 GCA_041499985.1 Gemmataceae bacterium | reverse complement strand
GGACGATCATGAAGCCGTGAGAGGGGACTGGCGCGGAACAACTGCGGACCGCGGATGCCGGCCGCGGTCCGCTGGGCGGAGATCCGGGGGAGGATTAGCCGGGCTCCGTCCGGCGACCCTCGGAGGTCTGCTGGCGCAAACGGCGCACCAGCTCCAGATTCTGAGCCGCCTGCGCCGCAACGGTCTTGCTGGCGAGCAGCCGTCGAAAGCAGGCTTCCGCCCGATCCAGCTCCCCCAGCCGAGTATGGCAGATGCCCAGATTCATCAACGGATTGTCTCCGAGGATTTGAGGATCAAACGCAGTAGATCGATCGTAGGCGCCGCTCTCGCCGAGCTGCACGAGGCGTTCCAGGAGCGCCGCCGCCTTGCCAAAGTCGCCGCACTGGAAATCCTGCACCGCCATCTGCCAGAGCAGCGGCGGACTGCACGGAAACCAGCGCAGTGCCAGCTGCTGGGCCAGCTCTCGCTCGACCAGGCTCCGCGATTGTTCCGGTGACACCGTGAGCAGGTATTCCAGCAAGCGCTGCACTTCCGGCGTGGGGGCCGTCGGCGAATCCCGCAGCGGCAGAAGCTGCACCGCGGCCTCGGCGAGGACCGTGTGCCCGCGGGGGTCGTTCAGCAACAGTAGCGTACGGCCATAGTCAATTAGGTACGGCAGCTGTCCGGGCCGATCGTGCAACTCCTTCTCCAACAGGCGTGCAGACCAGCGTAGCTTGTCCTCGGTCACCAACGACAAGTACGCATACCGCCGCAGCTTGAGTGGCGCGAGGAAAAGGCCCTGACCGTGGCGCCCAGCGAGCTCCTCCAGGGGTGGGGCAAAGTGCGGATGCGCCCGGCCCAGGAAGCGCACCTCAGGATGGCGCCGAAACAGGCGAAGCTGCGTCACTTCGCTGTACGCCTCCGGCTGGTCGGCGCGGCTGAATTCCTGCACCACCACGGCATATCCAAATGCGTCGCTGCGGCCCAGACTGGCATGCAGCGATTCCAGGCTGATAGGCAGCAGCGCCTCATCCGGATTCAGCCACAAAATCCAATCGCCCTTGGCGTGTGCAATCGCGAAGTTGCGCCCTTCGGCAAAATCATCTTGCCATTGGAAGGAGTGGACGAGGGCCCCCAGCTCCGTAGCAACCCTCACGGTGTCATCGGTCGACCCGGTGTCGGCGACAATCACCTCGTCGGCCAGGCCGGCGACCGAGCACAGCATGCCGGGCAGGTTCTTCTCTTCGTTGCGGGTCAGGAGGCAAACGCTCAGCAACATAGGGTCGGTCCCCCTCAGGCCTGGTTGTGGCAAAGAGGCTAATATTAGCAAATCCTGATCCGACTGGGAATCACGGCCGAGGGTTAGCGCCGCAGGTCGACGGCAAAGGTAGGGTTATTGGCCACCGGGAACAGCGGCGCAAACTGCTGCTGCTGGATGTGGCGTGCGCCACCGCCGGGGTAGAAAGCGAAGCCCAGGTAGGCATCGACCGTGCCGGTGTCCGCGGGAGTGATGAAGTTCGCCGCTCCGAAGATCGCCAGCCGGTCGTTGAGCGGGACGTGCAACTGGGCGCCGTACACGAAGACGTTTTTCGTCTCCGAGTCGCGTGGGAAGACGAAAACGGTCTGTCCATGGCGCTCCGCCATTCCCATCCAGACCGTCGTTTGGGCCATGCTCGCCCACGTGTGGCACCAGAACAGGTTGGCTTGCGTGAGCGGCTGCAAATGAATGGGAGTGCCCAGCAGAGCACCGTGGTCCCCGCGGTCCCCCACAGTCAGCCACATGCCGACTTCGTCGCACGCGCCCAACGCGTAGCCCACTTGGCCGCGCCATAAGCCAAGGTAGAAGTTATCGAAGTAGCGCTCCGCCAGGAAGTCGTAGGCCACACCCCAATCGAATCCCCAGGCGGTACGTTGAAACAGTCCCACGGTGGTAAAGCTCTGCCAGCGGTCGTGACTGCCCCCGATCTGATCCAGGACGTGCACCGCGTTGTTGGAGTAATTCAGCGCCGTTCCCAGCTGTCCGCCGATCCCCAGATCGCGCAGCAGGGGAAAACCCAAGTTCACGCCAAACCGGCCGCCGAGATGGGCATTGATCCCGAGATCTTGCGGCTGTTTGGAGCCATCCACTCCCAGGAACAGCGACAGATTGTCGAACAGGTCTTCACGGGGATGCCCGCCGTGGAGTGGTGGTTCTTCAATCCGCTCACCATCGGGTTGGGGACCCGCCGTCGCGGAGAATATTGGATCGGGGTGCGCGGACTCTGCCGACGGCGGCGCGACCGTCTGTGCCGAACCCCCAACCGCCAGGGCGAGTGTCATCACGGCGGCGAGGCAGCAAGGCGCAGTTGGAAAGAGGCGTCGTGCCATGGCCGAACCACTCCCTCCCTGAGCGCAAATTCCGAATCTGAGCCGCGCCTCCATACGAAAAGTGCCGCTGGATTGCAAGGCCTAGTCGTCAACTGCTGGCACTGCGGTACGAGCGCAAAGCACGGCGGAAGAACCAGCGACTGGCCCACAGGAGCAGCACCGTCGCCGCCAGCGCGAATGCCAGGAGGGGCGGCTCCAACACCTTCACCATCAGCTGGGCCGGGACATTGACGACGAGCAGGACGGGGATCACGAACGTGAAAAACCAGCCGAGGGGGGACGCCCAGGTGCCGACGAAGATGTCCTTGGGATAGCGCATCAGGCTGGTGAAAAGCCACCACAGCTCGAACAGGCTCTGGTTGCGCACAAAATAGACCGCTGTGGACATAAGCAAGAGCAGGAAGCTGTAGGCCAGGGCCACGCCACAGGCCAACAGAATGACGAACAGGCCGACCTGGCCGAGGTGGAACTCCCAACCGAGCTGCCAGAGCGCACCTCCCATGAGCGCCGCTCCCATGACCACGTTGGGAGCTGTCGACCAGTCGATCTCCCGGCAGCTCACCAAGAACTGTTCGTCGAGGGGCTGGAGCAGGTAGAAGTCCAGATCGCCGCTGCGAATGAGATCGGCAAAGGCGGTGCAGTTTCCCAGGAACAACGTCTCGATGAGACCTTCCAGGGTGAAATAACAGCCGACAAAAAACAGATACTCCGCCTCGGACCAGCCGGCGACGAGGGACGTCTTGCCAAACACGGTGCGATAGAAGATCAACAGCAGGGCCAGCCAGAGCACCTCCACTGTAAGTTTGATCAGGAAGTTGCCCCGGAAGGCCAGCTCTCGAACCAGGCCGTAGCGTGCGAAGGCGACAAACAGGCGCAGATAGCGGGCCACGGCATCCATCGGCACTTACCCTCCAAATGCGCTATAGCGCCGCAATCCCAGGTGGTACAAGCTTCGAGACAGGCCGATGAACACCAGGGCCCAGACCAGCTCACCCAGCAAGCCGTAGACCAATCCCAGGCCCTGGACTTTCCCGAGGAACACCGCAGCCGGGAAGTACGCCATGTACTGGAACGGCAATGTTTTCAGTAGCGCGGCCCAGAACGGCGGCAGCAGATCGAGGGGAAGCATATGTCCCGAAATGAAGAAATTCAGCGTGGCCACCACATACAAGAAGGACGTGACCTCCAGGAACCAGAAGCCGACCATCCCAATACAGGCCTCAAAGAAGAACCCAACTACGAAGCCCAGAAGCAAGGAGACGACATAGGCGGCCAAGGTCCAAGGCCCCGGCCAGCCATCGAAGTAGTTCAGGCACAGATAGAACAGCAGCGCATAAGGCAGAAACGAAGTGCAAATGTAGGCGATTTTGTGGGCGACGCGATAGGAGACGAGGTAAGCGATCATATCGATCGGTTGCAGGAGGTATTTCTTCAGGCTGCCTTCACGGATGTCGCGGGCAATGCCGCCTGCCAGGCCGGGCATGCTGGAGAACATTCGGCTGATATGGACCAGCAGCAAATACGCGATCATCTCGCGAAAGCTGAAGCCGCCGAGTTGCTCCTGGCCCGACCCGGTGTAGATCGCCTGCCATAGCAAGATCGTGGTCACCATCGGCAGAAAGCGCAAGATGCTGCCGAGGAAGAAGTCGCCCCGGTAGGCCATGCGCTCGATCAACGCGACGCGCAGAATGTTCGCGTACTTCCGCAGCGGACTACTCCGGAAGGATGAAGGGGCGGATTCATCCTTCATCCTTCTTCCATCCTCCATTTGAACCGGCTCACCCGACCGGATGCTTGGCCTCATGGTTGGCGCGCCCCTCCTCGAAGACGCGGGCGATGACTTGATCGAGCGGCGGATCCTGGACGCTCATGTCCACGACCGTGTAGCGCTCCAGGATGGCACCCAAGACGTCGGCGACGTGAGCGCGTTC
>JBGQLF010001094.1:0-4279 GCA_041499985.1 Gemmataceae bacterium | reverse complement strand
TTGCCGGAGGACCAGCGCCGGGCGGTGGAGCTGCATCACTTACAGGGGCAGTCGCTCGCCGAGACGGCGCAGGCCCTGGGCCGGGGCAAGCCCGCCGTGGCGAGTTTGCTGCACCGGGGGCTGAAGAGACTACGGCAACTACTTGCCGAGGAAGAGCCTACGGAAAGCCATGAACCGTGAGCGGGTCATACCAGCACCAGTGGAGTTCTTCCATGTGGGCCAGGATTCCGATCCTGACGCCACAGACTACTGCGGTGAAGGATTCAGAGCATGAGCGACGAGTTCCTAACAGTCGCCACCTTCGACAATCCGGTCGAGGCTAGCCTCGCCAAGAACCGACTCGAAGTGTCCGGCATCCGAGCCTTCCTGGCCGACGAGGTGACGGTGGCAATGACCTGGTCGTTGTCCAACGCCGTCGGTGCGATCAAACTCCAGGTCGCCTCGCACGATTTCGAACGAGCCCAGACCCTGCTCGAGGAACGGTCTCCGGCTGTGGTACCCGCGGCAGAGGCTGTGGCAGGGCTCGCGGCAGAGGCTACTGACATCGAGCAAGCATCTCGCGCGGGCCCAAGTGACGAGGACGAACCGGAACCGGCACGGTCGACTCGCGAGGAGAATGCGTACCGAGCCTGGCGCGGAGCCGTGTTTGGGTTGCTATTTTGGCCATTGCAACTGTATGTGTTTTGGCTCCTGCTCAAGGTGTATATCTCGGAGGAGCCCTTGCGTCGGGAGGACCGGCGGCGGGCTTGGGTGGCGGCCGCCATCAATGTGCCCCTGATGCTTCTGTTTTGTCTGTTGCTCCGGGCGCTGTTGCCGGCCTCCTAGCTTGCTCGCCTCGGGGCTAGAACTGTACCCACTGGCCGCCGCTCTGCTTCTCTGGTGCCTGACTGTCGTGTGGGTGACTCCGGATATGATCGGGACTGTGGCGGCCGGCGGACCACCGTGGGGCCCATTGCTCATCCCGCTCGGGTTCGGGGCGTGCGTGGTGGCGCTGGTTAGCGTGATCCGGCGCTGGCACCCGGCCGTCCGGATCACGGCTTACCTCGTGTCGATCGGTCTCGCGGTTAGGTGTACGATCTGGGCGTTTGGGCGATAGGCGCCTCGATCTCCCTAGAGTTGCGTGGATGTCGGTTCCGAGAGTGACCAATGCGAGGAAGGCCGCCGAGTCGTGCGGACTCCAAGCAAGGAGGAATCATGCGCACTCGATCTGCTACTTTGTTCCTGTTGCTGGCTGCTCTCCTGGTTCCCTGCGCCCGTGCCCAAAATCCATGGCCGACGAAACGCTGGCCCACGGCGACGCCCGACGCGGTTGGACTCGACCCCAAGACGCTCGCCGATCTCGACGCGGACCTGGCCAGCGGCAAGTATGGCTACATCGACAGCATGCTGATCATCCGGCACGGCAAAGTCGCGTATGACCGCTCCTACAAACACGATTATGACCGCATCTACGGCGACGAAGCCAAGAAGACGGGGCCGCTCAATGCCCACGATCCGACGGGGCCGTACAATTACTTCAATCCCTGGTGGCATCCCTTCTATCGCCGCGGCGATCTGCATACGCTGCAATCGGTGACGAAGACCATCACCTCGGTGATCATCGGCATCGCCACGGCACGCAAAGAATTCCCCGATCTGGATACTCCGATCCTGAAGTTCTTCGATACCGCGAAAGTAGCCCATAGCGATGCGCGCAAGCAGCGCCTCACCATCCGCCATCTGCTGACGATGACCGCTGGACTGGATTGGAACGAAAGCCTCCCCTACAACCACTCGGACAACGCCGCGAGCCTGATGGAGGCGAGCGCCGACTGGGTGCAGTTCACCATCGATCGGCCGATAGCGCAGGAACCGGGAGCCGTCTTCAACTACAACAGCGGTGCCTCGCAATTGCTCGCCCACATCTTCCGGGTCGCGACCGGCAAGGATATCGAAGAGTACGCCGCGCAACATTTCTTCGCGCCGCTCGGCATCGAGCAGTACCACTGGAAACGTTCGCCGTCCGGATTGGCGGACACCGAGGGTGGTCTGTACCTGCGGCCCCACGACCTGGCGAAGATCGGCTTTCTCTTTCTCAAGAACGGCGTCTGGGACGGTCAGCAGATTGTGCGGCCCGAGTGGATCAAGGCGTCGGTGGCGCCGAGTGTCACGGTGGCGCCCAATGGCGTGAAGTACGGCTTCAAGTGGTGGCTCTATCTTTACGGGGAGGACGGTTCGCGCCTGGCGTGGGCCGGGTCCGGTTTCGGCGGTCAGATCCCGGTCGTCTTGCCGGAGTACGATTTGGTGATGGTCTTCACCGGATGGAACATCCTGCCGGACAAACCCAGACTCAGTCACCGCGTCGCTATTGACCGCGTCTTTCGCGCCGTGATCGAGGCACGTCGTGGGGACTCCAAGCAATGAAATCGCCTGTGGCTACATTATCATGGAACGCCACTTCTGCCGGCCTGAACTAACCAGGTTGCCAGACGACAGTCCACCCGACCCGCCGCTGGGCTTGGGCAAACTTGCGGAGAGAAAGCCGCCGTTCCCCGTGGAGGGGGTCGAGGACCGTGACATAGTGGCGCGTGAACCGGATGGGGATGACGGCGTGAATGGCAAACTCGCCGTCGAGGATCGTCCGGTCAAGGAGTACGATAGGAAACTGCTCTTGGGCCACCAGCTCCTTGAGGTCGTTCAGGTCCAGCTCTCTCGCGGCAGCCGCTAGGCCGTGGCGCTCAGCCAGACGGACCAGCTGATCGGGATTGGTCCCACCCTCCGTCAAGGAAACCTGTTCGAGCAGGGCGGCCTCCGAAACGTCCATGCCCTGGTGGGCCAGGACCATCCGCAGGCAGGCCAGCATACAGGTGTCAGACCGTTCTTGCGCGATGAAAGGCGGCCTCGAGTTCATCGTGCTTTTCCTCCCGCAAGCGCTGAACCGTTGCGGCAACCTCTTCCCGAGGCGTGCTCCCGACGACCTGCTCCGTGCGTCCGTCCAAGGCCACGACTCCGACTTCCCCCACGGCCCCATACCCCGGACTGGTCAACAGGATCGAAATGATCCACAGTTCCCGACTACCGAGCGTTAAGCGGCGCGGACAGCTGCCCAGGCAGCCAAACGGGTAGTGGCGTACGATGTATCGGTTGGCGGCGATCACCAGTTCCTCGGGATCGGCCGTTGGAGAGGGAGCACGTCTCGCGGACGGCTTTTGGGAACGCGGATTCTTGGCGGGCATACGCGCTGCTCCTGGATTATGATGAGAATGCCTTTCTGCGGCCCCGAGCAGGAGACGCGAATGGTCCCGCTCCCCGGCGCGACACCGGGCGTTGCTCCAGCTTGGACCGGGTGCTCCCTCCCAGAGGGCAGTCTTTTTTTCTCTGGGCCGTCACGGCGGAGCGCGGGGCTTCTGGGCCATTCTAACCGGTTTGTCGATGAGCTGCTTCCCCGAACCAATTCTTGCGAGGAAGCTGCCTGACATGAGAAACTATTTCAAAAAGGTGTCTGGAACCCTGATTGTAGGGCTCCAGACACCTTTTTGAAACACCCCCGAAAAAACTTTGCGGCCAACGCTGCCAGAGCGGATAATAGGTCGATTCCTGAACACTACTCGAGAATCGGCCGATGTCCGACACCTCCATCAGCCTGCTGGATCGCTTGCGCCTGCGGCCGGATGAGGCTGCGTGGAAACGGCTGGTGGATATCTATACTCCACTGCTCCACACTTGGTTGCGGCGTTACGCGGTCCAGCCCGAAGATGCCGACGACTTGGTGCAGGAAGTGCTCGTGGTAGTCGCCCGGGAGCTGCCGCAGTTCCACCATGATCAGCGCCGCGGTGCGTTCCGCTGCTGGCTACGGACGATCCTGATCCACCGGCTGCGCGACGCGTGGCGGGCACGCCGGTATCGGCCGATCGCGACGGGGGACAGCGCGGTGGAGAAGCACCTGGAGGAGCTTGCAGACCCCGACAGTGGGCTCAGCCGGCTCTGGGACGAGGAACACGATCGGCACGTGCTCCGCTGTCTGGTCGAGCTGATCGAACCCGCATTTGCTTCGACTACCTGGAAGGCGTTTCAGCGGGTGGCCCTGGACGGCGCGCGCCCGGCCGACGTTGCCGCGGAGCTAGGCATCTCCGTCAATGCGGTCTGGCTGGCCAAGTCGCGCGTGTTGCAGCGGTTGCGCCAGGAGGCACAGGGTTTGATTGACTGAAAATGCGTTTTCCTGACAGGAATGGGCGCGGTGGTGCACTACACATTTAGTACAGGCGGGCAGAAATGGTCTGCCGTTTAGCCCTGAGCACTC
>JBGQLF010001093.1:0-4282 GCA_041499985.1 Gemmataceae bacterium | reverse complement strand
GTTCATGGCATCCTCATCGGTCCCGACATGAAGCTGTATTTCAGCGTCGGCGATCAGGGCGTGGGGAACCTGCAATCGAGCGACGGCAAGGGCCGCAAGTGGACGAGCAACGACACCGATTGCCGCGCCGGCACGATCTGGCGCTGTGATCTCGACGGCAAGAACCTGGAGCTGTTGGCCCACAATTTCCGCAACGAGTACGAGCCGTGCGTCGATAGTTTCGGCACTCTCTTCGTGTCCGATAACGACGACGACGGCAACCAGCAGACACGGATCTGTTACGTGATGCCGGGCGGCAATTATGGCTACCATCCGCGCGGCCCTGGCCAGAGCCATTGGCATGAAGAGCAGCCTGGGGTCGTACCCAAGATCCTGCGCACCTACTTCGGCTCTCCTACCGGCATGTGTGTCTACGAAGGGACCCTGCTACCGGAGAGATATCGCGGCCAACTCCTGCATACCGATGCCGGTCCGCGTCACCTGCGCTGCTACCATCTGACGCCTGAGGGGGCAAGCTATGCCGTTGAGCGCGAAGACATGGTCACGAGCACGGATACCTGGTTCCGGCCTGCCGATGTCTGCGTGGCTCCGGATGGCAGCGTCTACATCGCCGACTGGTATGATCCCGGCGTCGGCGGCCACGGCATGGGCGACACAACCCGGGGGCGGATTTTCCGCGTCGCCCCCAAGGGCCATATGCCCGTCGTACCGCAAGTAGACCTGGAGAACACCAAGGGGCTGCTCGCTGCACTGGCTTCTCCGGCCTTGTCCGTCCGTTCCATGGCAATCGCCAAACTGGAGATGATGCCGGAGAAGGAAGCGTCGGCTATCCTGCAAGCCGCAGCTACCCAGAAGGAAAACGTTTGGCTGCGGGCGCGGGCCCTGTGGCAGATCGGTCGACGGCGGCTGATCGATAGTCCGAAAATCCCGGACCCGTGGTACCGCCTCCTCCGCCAGGTGGCTGAGACAGACTCCGATCCCCGTTTCCGCCTGCAAGCTCTGCGCATATTGAAGGATTGCTACGGCATTGCTCCCCTCGGCTATGCCCAGGACCCGTCGGTCAGCGTTTGCCGCGAAGCCCTCTTGGGCTTGCGTAACGTCGAGCCAGATCTCGCGAAATCGGAAATCTGGAAACTGGCCCAGCGCTACGATGGCAAAGATCGCTTCTATCTCGCCGCCCTTGGCATCGCCGTCGGTTCGGACAAGCTCCGGCGCGACCGCATCTTGGCTGATTTCGACAAGGAATATCCCGCTTGGGATGAAAAGGTCGCGAACCTCGTCTGGGAGCTACGGCCGCCGCAGGTGCTGCCGCGGTTGGAGAAGCGCCTGGTGGACACGACGCTACCGGCAGCCCAGCGGAGTCAGATGGTCGATATCCTGGCCAGTACCGACGACCTGCGCACCGCCAAGGTACTGCTCCAGCTCTTGGGCACCGAGACACCGAAAGAAGTGAGTGACCGCCTCGTCGAGAATCTGAAACTATTTCTGCCGGGAAAGTGGCGCGGCCTGCGTCAGAGCACGGAACTGGCCGACGCGATCAACCGCTTGCTGGAGCGACCGGCGAGTAGGCCGGCTGCCCTGGCCCTGATCGCCGCAGCCGAAAAAGGCGATGCGGCCCTGCAAGTGGCCACCCTTGCAGGCGACAAGCGGGAAGCCTTAGCCCTCCGTAGCGCGGCCGTTCAAACCTTGGGATCGCTGTCCACTCCCGAGACGGTGCAGGCGCTGGAAGGTCTGCTGCAAACCGAACCGGTGACGTTGCGGCTCGAGGTCGTTCAGGCCCTGGGGCAGCAGGGCCAACAGCAGAGGAAGGGAGAACGCGCGAGTGCCGCGCCGGCACTTCAAATCCTCAAGAAGTTGGTGCTAGCTCCCGACCAGGATCTGGCCCTTCGGCGGGCTGCGGGGCTGGCCCTGGCTGAGAGCCGGACGGGAACGATCTGGCTCCTTGAGGTGAGTGCACAGAAGGAGTTGCCCGAGTCTCTTGGCCCCGATCTTGGCCGCGCCTTGCGGAACAGTCCCCACCAGGATCTCCGCAACCGCGCTCTGCTCGCCTTTCCCGCGCCAACCCGCCTCGACCCGCGGAAGCTGCCGTCGATCGCGACGCTGTTGACTCGGAAGGGGGACTCAGCCCGCGGCCAGCAGCTCCTGGCAGCGAGCGTAAAGAGCGACTTGCAGTGCCTCAAGTGCCACACCGTCCGCGGTGTTGGTGGCAGCATCGGACCGGATCTATCCGCCATCGGACTGAAAGCCAGCCGCGAGAACCTGCTCGAGTCCATTCTCTTCCCGAGCAAGGCGATCGCCGATCAGTACCTCACCTGGATTCTCGAAACCAAGAAGGGCCAAACGCTCTCTGGCTTGTTGATCGAAGAGACGCCGGAACACGTGACGCTGCGCGATGCCAATGGCAAAGACTTCAAGATCGACAAGAAAGACATCGACTCTCGGGCCAAGAGTCCGAACTCGCTCATGCCCAGTGATTTACTGGCCTACCTGACCGAAGACGATTTGGTGGATTTGGTTGAATACCTTTCCAGTCTGAAGAGCGAAAAATAAATCGCGTCCGCGGCCAAGCCCTTGGAGGTTGGCCGCGGACGCGAAACGATGGTTCCGAATTCCGGTTGCTTCCGCCGAGCGCTCACTGCCGCAGGCGATCGATCAGGTATTCATGGGAATTTTTGTACTGCGGATGCGGATGGCCGGGATAGACGAGGATGCATTCGACGCCGACCGCTTTGAGCTTCTCCTCAAGTTTCAGACCCATGACCGCCGAGTGGGTCGGATCGTCTTGCCTTTCGCCGACGACGGGCGGCTTCTTCTGGCCGTATTCCATGAAGATCGGCGGATCATCCTTGCTGACGTGCTCGATCGGTGAATACTCCTTGATCCACTTCAGCACACGGTCGCGCTGGTCGTGCAGTTCCTGGAAAGTCTTCAGCCCGAAGGCGTGCGCGCCGTAGCTGTAGTTCGGCATCCATTCGCGCAGCTCTTTCGGGTCAAGCGACACTTGGGCGCCATTGACCGCGGCGCAGTAGAGGCGGGTCGATTCGCGGGCGATCGGATCGCTGCTCTTGGGATCGGCGAGATCGTCATGGAAGGCGAGCCAAAGCGACGTACAGGCACCCGCCGAGCCGCCGGTGGCGCCGACCCGGGTCTTGTCGAGGTTCCATTCCTTCGCCTTGGAGCGCAGCGTCTGCAAGGCGCGGGCGGCGTCCTCGAGCGGCGCCTTCACCGGCGGCACGATCTGTAGCTCCAGCGCTTGTTTGACGTAGCGGTAGTTGATGGCCGCCACGGAAATGCCCTTGTCGAGGTAATTCTTCACCGCGCTGTAGTAGCTGCTTTTGTCACCGTTCTGCCAGCCGCCGCCGTGGATCAACAGCACGAGCGGAGTCGGCGTCTCCGACTTGGCTTGCCAGAAGTCGAAGACTTGCCGTTCATGGGGGCCGTACCGATAGTTGGCCGCGGTCGGCGGAATGGATGGCGTCGGCAGCTTCTTTTCCTGGGCTGTAGTTGACGGCAGGAAGAAGGCCGCAACAGCCAGGACTGCAACCATTGTTCTCACGAGGCGTTCTCCTAAAGGGGGACGGGGGAACGAAACAAAGTCAGCGGACGAGCAGGCGATCTGGGCCGTCGCCTGCTAACCGGGCTTTTCCATCGCCTCATCCAGCGGCTCCTCTGCCCATTCAGGTTCCGCAGGTGCCTCTCGTCCCAGATACCGGCGCGTGTCCAGACAGGCCCGCATCAGATACGTCCGTGTCGCCCGCTGATCGGCGAGCAGGGCTGGATCCAGTACCCGCGGCTCGCTGAAGGCGATGTCGATGCGCCGCCACCGGTCGAGGCGTTTGTTGACGGTGGGCGGACCGCCGCAATACGACGTGTAGCTCCCCCAGCCACCCTCGATCCAGCAAACGACAACGGGAGTCGTCGGCCGGCGGCGGAGAATGTGCCACACACCCTGGCCGAAGGTCCGCAGGGGCTGGTCCTCCCGGCGGCGCAAGCCTCCTTCGGCGAAGAGCACCAAACACCCACCCTGATCCAGGACGGCAACCGCCTGGTCGAGTTCCGGAACCTCGCGGCGGAAATTGGCGGCTTGAACCCGAATCGCCTTCACGACGTGAACCATGAGCCAACGCAGCACCGGCAGATCGTAGAAAACGCTGGTCATCAGGGGAGTCATCCGTCGCGGCAGCGCCTTGCCCAGCCACAGCGGGTCCAACCAAGCCGCATGATTGGCGATCACCAACACGGGGCCGTGTCGCGGAAGCGTTTCCACACCGGGGACTCGCGC
>JBGQLF010001092.1:0-4284 GCA_041499985.1 Gemmataceae bacterium | reverse complement strand
GACTCCGAGTGAACCGCCCGCCGTCGCGCTGCCACCTGGAGACGGGCCCCGGCATTTCCATTTTCACCCCAATGGCCGTTGGTGCTACTCCATTCAGGAGGAAGGCTCGACCATCGTCTTGTTTGACTACGATGCCGCCATCGGTCGGTTAGCCTCACGGCAGACGATCTCCACCCTGCCACCCGGGTTTGCGGGCAGTAACTTCTGCTCCGAGATCTTGGTTTCAGCCGATGGCCGGTTTGTCTATGCTGGCAACCGGCTGCACGACAGCATCGGAATCTTTTCCATAGGCCCCAACGGCACCCTGACATGGGTCGGGGAAGAATGGACACGCGGGAACTATCCGCGCAGCTTCAACTTCGACCCCACGGGCCAGTTCCTCTATTGTTGCAATCAGCGCGGGGACAACATCGCCGTCTTCGGTGTGGATCGCAAAAGCGGCGGCCTCCACTTCACCGGCCAGTACACCCCCGTCGGCAATCCTTCGATGATCGTTTTCCTCGATCTTACCAAGGTGGGTTGAAAGCACCTGTTTCGAAAGCAGGAAAGCGGTCACGGCTGTCTCGATGAACCCAGCGGCGCCGCACCGCGAGGTTCTTGAACCCCTGTCGGGTTGTGACCTGCGCGGCAGTTTGTTGCCCGAGGCCGCAGGTCGGGCACGTCGAACAGCCCGAACTCCTGGGCTATGACTTTGGCGGGAGTACAGAGCGTGAAACGACCGCACAGGGCACGGAGCCTCTTCGCTGGCGTTTCTGCTATTCTACACTCGGGGCTGGGCGTTCAGGCGGCGAAGTGGCAGCAGGAGAGAAGGGATGCCCATGTCGGAGTCGTTGGCGGAAGTCGAACACAAACTGCGTTCCCTGGCCCGGCCATTGCCGTCGATTGGTTGGTTGAACACTCCGAGCCAGGCCAGACCTTTGCCGAGTACCTGGATGTCCAGCCCGTCCGCAAGAGCGACAAGCTGCACACGATGGCCACGCCAAGCTGGAGCGAGGTTACGACCGCTGGGAGGAATACCTGGACCGCCTCGGTCACAAGCTGCTCCACGCCCACCTCTCGGAGAACGATGGTACGGCGGATCGGCACTTGCCCTTGGGGTCAGCTCCACGAAGCAACACCGACTGGCCGCAGCACGTCAAGAAGCTGAAGACGATCGGCTACGACGGCACGATCACTCTGGAGGTCTTCGCACCCCATCGGGAGTACCTGCTGTTGAGCCGGGACTTGCTGCGAAGGTGGTGGGCCGAGGCGTAAGGCCGCAGGAATACTGAGAACCGTGGAGAACGCCGATGGGCAAGAAGAAGCGGTACTGAAGTGCATTCGGGCGACTCGGTCGGGGACGGGCTTTCACTGCCGAGCGTGCCTGGATCCCACAGCATACGAACCTCGTCATCGGGTCAAGGCGGAAGAAAAGGCGCGCGTGCGCTTGCAGCGGCGAAAGGTCTTGCCTCAATGGAACTACACGATTCGCCCGCATGCTCACTCCGCCAAAGGGTCAAGTTATCGTTGAGCGCCGCCTTAAGAGGGCACACCGTCGGATCTTGGGGGCACCAATGCCGATATTCTGGCCCCTTGCTGCCTGCTGGTGAAAGGAAAACCCCGCAAAAAACCTGGCCGGTAGGAACGGCCGGCGAGTGGCCATTCCAGGCTGGGAGGAATGTCCGGTCAGTTGAACGAAGTGTGCCTAGAATAAGCGGATCGGGAGTTCGTTTCACGCTTCGGAAAAGGAGGAACCTGCGATGGCAACGTATGTGACTCTCATCAAGTTCACCGAGCAGGGTGCCAAGCACATCAAGGACACTTGCAAGCGAGCAGCCGACTTCAAGGCGAGTGGTAAGAAGCTGGGCATCGAGGTCAAGGAACAGTATTGGTGCCTGGGAGCTGTTGACGGACTCATCCTCTTCGACGCCCCTGATGACGAAACAGCAACCGCAGCCATGCTCTCCTTGAGTTCGCTCAACCAGGTCACCACGCAGACCTTGCGATCCTTTACGGCTACGGAGATGGGCAAGATTTTGGGGAAAGGCTTGTAAGTCCGATGCTGCCGGGATGCCCGTCTCTGGAAAGACCCGGCTCTCCAGGTCAACGCTCGGGGAGCCGCCGTCTTGCCGGTTCGGTGAAGGGGCCGGTCACTGTTCCCCCAGGATCGTCCATCGAGGTCTCTCGCATGCCACTCTCTCCCCTGGAAGCTGCCAACCGGCTCAACGAGCAGGTCACAGTGAACCTGGAGGCTTCCTTGGTCTGTACCCCTGGAAATGGTTCTCCAGCAAGGGTCGGTCCCAAGAGAGAACCTGCACCTGCGGTCGGCCTTTACCCGTGCTCGACAAGTACGCCTTCACGTTTGTCTCGGAGAAAGTGGTGGATTACCTCCTAGGCCAGTGCCCCCAGTGCCGAACGATTTATTGGGAGGAAGGCTAACCCGCTTCGTCATGATGAACTTCTAGCCCGATCCTTGCGCAGCGTGAAGCGTCTGGGTGGATGAGCCGCCCCGTCAAGGCTTGAGGAAGCTGGCCGTGTAGAACCACCAGCTACCTTGCATGGATTGGAGCCGGAAACCTGCTGCCGCCGCCAAACGCTGGACGACCGAGCGGGACTGGTAATGCGGGTCGCCGATTATCTCCGTGATCGACAGCACGCCGCCAGGTTTGAGAGCACGATAACACTGGCCCAGGGCGGCGGCACGATCTGGGATTTCTCCGAGAGCCGTACAGAGGAACACCAAATCGAAACTTGCTTCGGGGACGTGCGGCTGAGTCGCATTTCCGAGAATCGCCATCAGATTCGTGACGCCTGCTCTATCCGCTCGAACCTTGAGCTGCTCGATCATGCCCGGCTGAATGTCGATCCCCACCGCTTCACCGCCCGGCAGGACACGCTGCGCAACCGGGATGAGCAATCGGCCAGGCCCAGGCCCAATTTCCAGGATTCTCTGTCCTGGCCGGATTTCAAGCCGGTCGAGGGTGGTCCGAGTCAACCGCCGCAGGAGCGGGTTATCGAACCTCCCTGCCGTCACGGAGGGACACGGCAAGGACCAAAGGCGGCTCGCCCACCGCCAGCCCAGGTTGAACGCCACGAACAGGGCGCTGATTCCCAGCACTATCCAGAGGATTGTCAAGGCTCTCCTTCCTCCCGGTTCGGCATTTCCTTCGAGAGAAGAAACCCATCCCGTTCCACTGGCTCGACAAAAACACCCGATGGATCGAGGTCGGCCAGAGCCTTGTGGTTCACTTCCTTCAGGCATGGCTTTCCTCCATGACGGGGTATCCCATCGGTTTCCAGTCGATGCCCTGATTGTCCCCGCCTGGCCTATTCCGTCAAGGTTCATCCCGGTTTGCTGGGCGGGAAGTATAGCCCTGCGGAGTCGAGAACCCTCTGGAATCGGCGCAGAGAAGATAAGAGTGCCTTCACCAGCGGCGAATAAGATTGTGGCGGAGGTCCACCATCCCCGATCCCTTGGCGGCGGGTGAGATGCCACAGGGATGGGATCGGGTGGTGTCGGAATGAATCTCGCTTTCTGGAAAGGGGACTGGGGATGTACGAACAGACGCCTTAGAAGGGGCCAGGGTAGTTGGAAAGGACTACCGCATCGAAGTCGTATCGGCTACTTTGCAGTAACGGCTAGGCTCGATTCATGAGTGGTGAACTCAAATGCTACTCTCCCCACAGGATGTCGGACTGTTCTTCCAGCTGCACCGGGCGCTGATGTTTTTCGTGAACCAGCGCCTCAAGGCGGTGCCCGACGATCTGGCCAGCCCCGCAGAATTCGCTGCCTTGTCGCCGGAAGTCCGCCTCAAGGTCCGTGACGCTTTCCTGGAGCATACCGACCTTATCCAGTCGTTCGTCGATGAAAACCCGGCCCACCTGCCGGACGGCGAACTGGGCATCGTTCGCTCCTGGCGACACCTGGTTCACGGCAAGTTCTACATTTTCCGTGACCTGAAGAAGTACACGGTGTTCCTCTCGACCGACAAGCAGCCCGTCGCCTACGGCGTCCTGGCTCTCTCCCAGCCGTTCGAGGAACTGATCGGCCCATACCTGCCTGTCCTGACTCAGACGGTCTTGCTTCCCTTCAAGGGCATGATCGTCTACGACGGCTTGATGAGCCGCTACAACATTTCGTTCGGTCCTGGAATCCGGCGTTCCCTGAACGAGAGCTTCAAGGAGGCCAAGATGCGGCACGGAATCGTCACTTCGCTGCCGATGTCAGACAAACCGATTCCTGCGAAAACGCCACAAGCCAAGCCACGTCCGAAGGCACGCCCGAAGGAGGAAGCCGCCGATGTT
>JBGQLF010001091.1:0-4294 GCA_041499985.1 Gemmataceae bacterium | reverse complement strand
GGCCAGTCGCCGGACCCTCATGGTGGTCTCCTTACAGGGTCCACGGGGCGCGGTCGCGGCGTCCCCCGCCCGGGCCACCCCTGCCGGACGAGCCGGCCGGGGTCGCCCGGGAGGAAAAGCTAGTTTAGTCTAGCTGCCGAACTGGTTCACCTGCCGGACGAGCCGGCAGGGGTCCGCAGACATTCGACCGAGGGCATAGATGTTATTTCGTCCGTGTCCCTCAGACTTCCTTGACCACAATACGGTTGCCTTCAATTTCAATGACCTGCACGCGGGTGCCCGCTTCGATGTAGCTGCCTTCGCTGACCACATCGACAAAATCATCGCCGATGCGCGCCATCCCGGCTGGGCGAAGATCCGTGACCGCAACCCCAATGGCCCCAAGCAAGGCCGCCGTGGCGACATAGTGGTCGTGAGCCCGATCGCTCTCGCCATCCTCCAGCTCCTCCGCTTCACCGGGTGGCCTGAGTACCAGGCGATTGACATAGGGAATGTGCGGCAGATACGACGCCACGAGCAAGGCCCCGCTCACCGCGCCGAGCAGCCCCAGGCCGAGGGTGCTGAGCGTCTTGCCAAATGCTAGCCATTCGTGCGTGGTTTCCGGCTTCTTATCCAGCGTCACCAGCGCCAGGCTCAGCACCATGAACAAGATGCCGCTAATCCCCGTGACGCCGAAGCCGGGGATCACAAAAACCTCCAGCCCGATCAGCACCAGCCCGAGCACAAACAACAACACCGCCAGCATCGTGATCTGGCCACTCAGCTGCGAGTGGGCCCAGAAGTATAATATGAAACAAAGCGCGGCAATGATGCCCGGCAAGGTCACGCCTGGCATCTTCAGCTCGATGATCAGGCAGCCGATGCCGACCATCACCAGGAGAACCGCCATCCAACCGTTCCGCAGAAACGCCGCGAATTCATCGAGCCAATCCGTTCCCATCTCCTTGACGTTCTTCAGCCCGCCGCAGGCGTCATAAAGCTCCTGGGGGCTGGCGACCACATATTTGGCCACGCCGAGTTTTTTGGCCAACGCGGCGTCCAGCTTGAACAGCTTGCCCGCGGCCCCGCCGGCGATGGTTTCCTCGACTTCCCATTTCTGTGGCCCCTCCAGGTCCCGCATCAGCTCGGCGTCGCTGATCAGACGGCTTTCCGCCGCGCCCTTTTTCGCACGGACCAGGTGCACTGTCAGCCCGGGCTGCACCATCGTCTGGGCCAGGATGGGCGGATAGTAGCGGTCGCGGAGCAGCTCCTCCAGCGCCTGCTCGACCGCCTCGGCATGCTTGGGGCGTTCCTGGACCAGGGTCTGGAAATCGCCCAGCTGGGCCTGCGGTCCCATGACGATCTCCTGACAGCCCAGGGCCAAGAAGGTCGCCGCGCCGGATGTCCGCCCCGTCAGGTAGGCAATCGTCCGCACGGGTTGCTTGCCGCCATCGTCCTTGAGATCGCGGAGGAAGCGTGCAATGTCGGCCGCGATCACCGTGTCGCCGTCGCCGCACTCCAGGTGCAAGATGATCACATTCGCCCCTTGGCCAATGGCGCGAGGGATGCGCCGCTGCAAAGATTCCTTGAAGGCGCGGTTCACGTCTCCGCGGATCTCAAAATGCCAGGCAGTGCGAATCCGCGCCGGATCGCCCAGGATGCTCGTGGGAGACAGCTTGTATTCGGTCAGGAACTTGTCCTCGCTGTCGCACACACGTTGGCACAGGCCAAACTCTTTCGCCTCGGCCGCGGTGTACAGGCCAATGCGACCCGCGGACAAGGCATGCTCGCGTTCCCCGTTCACTTGGGCCGGGACGAAGCCACGAGCGCTTTCCTGCGCCAACAGGTTCTTGTCCACCCACCACCGGCCGCCCTGGACGCGCCATTTGCCTTCCACGACCGCGATCGTCTTGTCAATCATCTTCAGCACCAGCGCCGGGCAGCGCGAATGACTGCTCACCAGACGCTTGCAGAATTCCTTTTCGTCGTCTGGCGGCGGTCCGTTGTGGTCGCGGCGGATGTCGCCCAGTTTGGACTCCGGGGTCATGACAATCTCCTGGCAGGCCAGCACCGGGAGCACCGTGTAGCCCGTCACATCCTTGCGGACGTAGGCAATGGTCTTCACATTCTGGAGGCTGAGCAGGTAATTGGCGAGATCGCGGCAAACTCCATAATCGTCGCTGGAACTTGGCCGATTGCCGGGATTGAAGTGGTAGACCAGCGTGCCGATGTGCCGGCCCGGACGATACAGGGCCGAGTAGGTGTCATCCTTGACCTGGTTGTACACATAACTATCGATCGGACTGGCGACCGAGATGAACTGGCAGTCCTCCCGGCGCGCGTCGTCGGCCTGGGCCGCCGGTCCAGCGCAAACGAAGGCTGCCAGCACCAGCCCCCCATACAAGCAGGGTTGGAAAGTCCCACGCCGAGTTCGGGCCGAATCCCGTGTGGCTGCGACCATGCTGGCACCTCACCGACCGGAACCCATTCGCTGTGGCGTCGGCTCTGTCACCGAGAGAGGAGACACGATTCCGCCCGCACGTGCTCCGGCGAGGTTCGGGTCGGAAGCCGCACCAGCCTCCGCCAAGGCGACGCAGAGAGCCAGTACGTCATTGTCATTATAGATACCCGGAAAGGGCTGTCAAAAGAGAAGGTCGCCGCCGCCGAGCCAGGCACCCCTTCCCAAGCGCATTGGCCCCCAAAGTAATTCGTGGCCGCCACCCACTTATTGCGAGGGACCTGGTGTCGGATCGTAGCCACAAGCGTCCTCGCTTGTGGGCTGCTCCAGCCCACAAGCGAGGACGCTTGTGGCTACGTGACACAACACGTCATTTGTCCCCACACAATTGCGGTCCCGTCGTAACGTTGGACGATGGCTCCTTTGTGTCCCATACTTGCGCGAGGAGATCCCCTCCCCTGCCTCCCCGTACTTATTGAATGCGCCTCGAAACCCCGGAGGGAGCGTGTCGATGTTCACCGTTGCCCTGGCTTTGTCTGTTTGCGGTGCCGTGGCGAGCTCTCCCAACTCGCTAGCCAACCTCGACTTCCGCACGGGAACTCTCAATGGCTGGGAAGGCGAGGGTTTCTATCCCACGACCGCCACGGGCAAAGGGCCCAGTTTGAGCTGGGGTGTGTGCAGCAGCGACCGTGATCCCAAGGGACACACGGCCCTCTTGCACCGCGCCCTTGTCGTGCCGCCGGGGGCCGGCGTGCTCCGCTGCACCGCCTACACGGTTTACGGCAAGAATTGTCGCCCGGACAGCAAGCTGGATGTCGTGCTGTTGGCGGCGGGCAAACGGCTCCTTCCCAAGCAAATGCGCGAGGGCCATGAATGGCGGCCAACGTCAACCCTGTTGCCGCGGCCCAAGGGAGGATCCTCAAGAGAATACATCTGGCCCGTGTCGGCGTACGCTGGCCAGACGCTCCGGCTGGCTCTGATCGATGAAGATGAGCGGCCCGGCTGCTATTTGCTGTGTAGTGGCTTCCAGTTCATCCCCAGTGACGAATTCGAGGGCCGCGAGTTCAGCCAGCTCATGGTTCGCCTCACCCAGGAACAGCGCCTGCCCTCCGTGCTGCGCTATGACAGTCCGCACTTCATGGCGCTCAGCAATGCCGAGGAGAGCTTCACGGAATTACGGCTGCACAACTGTGAGCTGATGTACGCGCTCTTCTGCGATCATTTCCGCCGCAAAGGATTCGCCGTGCAGGAGCCCCACGCGAAGATGATGGTCGCCATATTCGATTCCCAGGCCGGCTTCCAGGCGTACCTGGGCCGGAAGATGTCGCCGCTCATTACGGGCATTTATCACAGCGGGACCAACCGCCTGGTGGTCTACGACTACGGCCAGAATGAAGCGTTCGTGGCCCAGAAGCGGCATGGGGAACAGGAAGGCCGCAAAATCGCGTCGCAGTTGGATCGCATGCGCTATCTGGAGACGACCCAGCGGCGGGCGCGGGAATTCCGCACCGAGGCCAATATCGGCACGATCATGCACGAGGTCTCTCATCAGCTGTCGTTCAATTGCGGTCTCCTCAACCGCGAGGGAGATAAGCCGCTCTGGTTGGCCGAGGGGCTGGCGTGCTACTGCGAGGCGACCGACAACGGCACCTGGCAAGGGATCGGCGAAGCCAATCCAGAGCGGATCGGCACCCTGGCTGCCATTATGCACAATAAAGTGCAGTTCTTCCCACTCCGGGAGCTGCTCCGCAGCGACGATTGGCTCCACCACGCCCGCGACGCGCAGGGGCCCATCATGGGCTATGCCCAGAGTTGGGCTCTGTTCCGCATGCTGATGGAGGAACGGCCGCAGGCTCT
>JBGQLF010001090.1:0-4300 GCA_041499985.1 Gemmataceae bacterium | reverse complement strand
GGTGCTTCAGGTGTCCACCGAGTCGCCCAAGGTGCCCCCGAGCCTTCTTCTCAAGGCGGCTGTAGAAGTCTCGTTCCTCTTCCATCGATAAACCGGCAATGACCTCAATGACGTGGAGCAGCACGACCTCACCGCCACTCACGTTGGCCAGATCGGCGGCCACATCCAGGGCTGGCCCGTGCTTGTCAGTCAGGTCTACCGGCAGCAGGATCTTCTTGAACATGTTACGTGCCTTCTTGCGGTTCGGGGCCACAGGTCCTGGCCGAAGGCTTCCTGTTGTTGTCCTTAGGCAGGTCTACCACCTGGTTTCCAATACGAAGCAAAGCTTGTGCCCAATTCGCGGGAACGGAATTAGACTGGTCTGGAAAGGGTTCCCAGCGCTTCTCCTGGAACGAGTCCGACCGGAACCGAATTCCTCGAAGGCTTATCGAAAGCAACAGTTCCCGGCTCGCCCCCAACCTCTCCGTGCGAAAACGCACACCCAGGGGTACTCGCTGCTGCGTTGCCGTTCCCCAATCAGGGGCGCGTCACGTTCAGGTTGCCAGTCGCCGCATCAAGCGACGCTTGACCAATTCAACAAGGACCAGGTAGGTACTGGTCACCCCAAAGAGAAAGAGGAAGTAGGTGACGGGCAGCGGCACGAAGCCGAGGGGACCGGCTAGCGGGGTCGACGGCAGCAGGAGGCCAACCAGGACCACCACAAGGACGCTCGTCACCAGAGGGAGACTTGGCCTGCTGCGGAACGGATTCCCGGCGGTCCGGATGATGAACAGCACCAACGTCTGCGTTGCCAGAGACTCCACGAACCAGCCGGTGTGAAAGAGCGGCTCGGAAGCCTGGAACAGCACCAGCAGCGCCCCAAACGTGAGAAAATCATAGAGCGAGCTGATCGGTCCGACGAACAGCATGAAGTCGCGAACGAGGGAGATATCCCAGCGCCGCGGCTTGTGGATGAAGGTCGGATCCACGTTGTCGGTGGGAATCGTCACCTGGGCAAGGTCATAGAGGAAGTTGTTGAGCAGGATTTGCACCGGCAGCATGGGCAGGAACGGCAAGAACAGGGAAGCGGCCGCCATGCTGAACATGTTGCCGAAGTTCGAGCTAGTCCCCATCAGCAGGTACTTCATCACATTGTCGAAGGCCTTCCGCCCCGAGAGGATACCCGTGTGCAGGACCCGCAGGCTGTGCTCCAGGAGGATGATCTCGGCGGCGTCCTTGGCCACGTCGACTGCCGTAGCCACCGAGATGCCCACATCCGCGGCGTGTAGTGAAGGGGCATCGTTGATGCCGTCCCCCAGAAAGCCAACCACATGGCCGCGACGTTTGAGCGCAAGCAGAATACGGTTCTTCTGCGCCGGTGACACGCGGGCGAACACGGTGGCCCGCTCGGCCACGTGACCGAGCGCCGTGTCGCTTATCCGGTCCACTTGCTCACCCAGAACGATCCGGGCCGCTTCCAGGCCGACCTGTTCGCAGACATGCCGCGTGACCAGTTCATTGTCGCCGGTGAGGATCTTGACCTGCACGCCGTCGCGCGCGAGGTCTTGCAGCGTCGCGGCCGTATCGGTGAGCGGAGGATCAAAGAAGGTCACGAAACCGGCAAGTACCAGATCGTTCTCATCCGCCGCCCGGTGAGCTTCCTGCCGCGGCATCGATCGATAGGCAACAGCCAGTACCCGGTATCCCTGGCTACTGAATCCCCGGTAGGCCGTTTCACACCGTGCCTTCGCGTCAGGGTCCAACGACCGGATCTGACCGTCAACCTCGTACGCCGAGCAGACGGCAAGGACGCCCTCAGGGGCACCTTTGGTGATCAGCAAAGGCTCCCCCTTCCGCTCGACCACCACGGAAAGCCGCCGGCGCTCGAAATCAAACGGCACCTCATCGAGCTTGTGGTACTCGCTCATATCCGGCTGCCCGTGCCGCAAGATCGCCAGATCGAGCGGGCTCTTGATGCCCGTCTCCTGAAAGCTGTTGAGGTAAGCGAGCAAAAAGACCTGTTCCGCCGGATGCCCAAAGGGGTCGAAATGCTGGTCAAATGCCATGACGCCGCTGGTCAGGGTACCGGTCTTGTCGCTGCACAGGATATCCATGCTGCCGAAGTTCTGCATGGCGGCGAGGTGCTTGACGACGACCTTCTTCCGCGCCATGTGCACAGCCCCTTGGGCCAAAGTGACAGCGGTAATCATCGGCAAGAACTCCGGGGTCAGCCCCACTGCCAGGGCGACGGCGAAGAGGAGCGATTCGAACGGGTCGCGCCGGAGAGCGATCCGCACCAGGAACACGAACAGCACCAGGAAGAGAACGGTCTGTAGAATGAGGAAGCCAAACTTCCGTGTGCCGCGTTCAAACTCAGTCTCCGGCGGTCGGGCTGCCAGGTGGGCCGCAATGTCACCGAATGCTGTAGCCCGGCCCGTGGCAACGATCACTGCGGTCGCCGTCCCGCTCACCACCGAGGTTCCGAGAAACACCTGGTTGGGTGCCTCGGCAGGATTCCGCGGCGGCTCCTTGAGTTCCACTGCTTCCTTCTCGACCGGCATCGACTCGCCCGTGAGGGCAGCTTGCTGGACGTGGAGGTCACTGGCTCGAAGCAGTCTCGCATCGGCAGGCACCAGATCCCCAGCCACCAAACGAATGAGGTCGCCCGGTACGACTTCGCGCCGGGGCAGCTCGACCCAGCTGCCGTCCCGCAAGACAGTGGCCGTCGGGGCTACTCCTTCCCGAAGTCGTTCAATCGCGCGCTGCGAACGATACGTCTGGACAAAGTTGATCGCGACACCGAGCAGCACAATGACGACGATGATCATCGCGCTGACGAGTTCACCCAAGAGGGCGGAGACAAAACTCGTGATCAGCAGAATGATGACCAGGGGGTTGGCGAACAAGAGCAGGAAGTGCATCGCGCCGCTCCCGCGCCGCGCGCGGGTCGGCTCGTTGAAGCCAACTTGATCCAATCGCTGGCGGGCCTCCAGGCTGGTCAAGCCATGCTCGGACGTGCCTGGCTGGGGAGCAGGTTTACAATAGGGGCTGGCGGCATGCTGCACTCGAAAACCGGGCATGGTTCAAACATGGGTGGCACGCCCTGAGTCTTCGAAGGGCGTGTGTTGCGGAAGACACGCCCTTCGAAGACTCAGGGCGTGCCACCCGGAATCGGGTCTTCTTGAACCATGCCGAAAACCGTGGCTCGTTGCTGGTGAGGTCTCTGCCTAGTGAACGCAAGGGGTTGTCGCTCTCGCCATTGCAGCAAGAATGCCATTCCTGCAAGCAAGAACCGTGCCGGAGGCTCAACAGCAAGCCTCCGCATGGACCGGGGCATGGACCACACAACGCAGGACCCACGCCGGCCCCCTTTCCCCGCCGGCACTGGTCCTTCTGTGGTATGCGAATTGCAGTCGTCCATGAGTCGGCTAGGGGAACTCCCAGTCCAATGTAGGAGGTTCTGCCATGAGAAGGGCAACTATCCTGCCCACGGTCCTCGCTTCGCTCCTGAGCGCTCCGCTGCTGAACGGCCACGGCCAGGAATTCAAGAAAGGGGAACCCCCAAAGAAGGAAGGGCGCCAGGAGTCGAGCAAGGTCCGTGAATTGATGCGCCGCAAGTTGGAGACTTCGCAGGGCGTGCTGGAAGCGATCGCCTTGAAAGACTTCGACCGAGTCGAGAAGAATGCCCAGGTTCTCATCGACCTCAGCCGGACGTCCGAGTGGCGCGTGATCCAAACGCCCCGGTACTTGCAGCACAGCACCGAGTTCCAGGAGGCCGCCGAACGGCTGGCCAAGAACGCACGGGCCAAGAATCTGGAGGGGACTGTCCTCTCCTACGTGGGGATGACGCTCAGCTGCGTCCATTGCCACGAATACATCCGCGAGACCCGGTCCGTTCGCCGGGAGCCAGAACGCAGCCGCGCGGAGGAAGGAGCGCTTCGCAACTGAGGGAGCGATTCGTGATGACTCTGTTCAAAGAACGAAGAAAGGAAAGACCATGAAATACCCCCTCGTGACCTTGACCGCGTTGCTGATCTCGCTGACGACCTTTGCCCTGCAGGCGTTCAGTGAACAGAAGAAATCCAGCGACCAGGACCAAGCGAGCGTGTGGATGGAGAAGAAGCTCCAGCATACGCAAAACATCCTGGCAGGACTGACGCGGGGCGATTTCAACAAGATTAGCAAGAACGCGGAAGCCATGCGCTTCGTCGGTTACCTGGAGAAGTGGGAGCGCGCACGGACGCCCGAATACAAACGGCAAGTCCAATACTTCGAACTCGCCAACGAAGAACTGATGCGCCAGGCCAGCGCGAAGAACATC
>JBGQLF010001089.1:0-4301 GCA_041499985.1 Gemmataceae bacterium | reverse complement strand
GGCCCGCAGAGCGAGCTCCAGCTCCGGCAAGGCTGTCGCTTGCCGGGCGCCAGCGCGAACCAGGGTCCAATCTTCCGGAGCGAGGGCGATATGTACGCCCTGCTCGGTCGTCAGCTCGCCATTGGTCGTGGCCGGCCCCTGTTCGGCAATCAGGCGAAAACGGCCCGGCTCCCGATACTCCAACCACAGCGCAGCCCAACGATCGGGGAGCGTTTGGCTCCAAGCCGAGATGATCAGGCAATTCTCGGCCGGGTCCAGCTTTGCCTCCAGAGGTCGGCCCTGGTCATCCTCAAGAACAGCGATGGGGATATCGTTGTCCCGGAAGATTTCCGGAAGCGGTAGTTGACCCGTGGTGGGGGCATCGGGCGAGACGAAGATTTCGAAGCGATCCCCCGGTTCCAGCCCGGTTGGCGAAACCGCGGACGGTGCAGCAGGAACGGGAACCTTCATAGAGCTGGCTTTCATGGACGACGGAATGAATCCAATGGCTGAATCGGACACAAGCTCTGTCCGTTGATCGATTATACCAAGATGCGCGGTGCGATGGAACCAGGTATCGCGACCGCAGCGTCGCTATCTAGAATCCGTTGTTCGCAGTCTCGATCCCGTTTTCAGTGGCTGGCGAGAGGATAAAGAGGCGGGTTTAGAATTCTTCCTCTCGCTTCCGGCGTGCTGTTCGCCGCTGGCTCCTGTGGCAGGAAGCGAAAGCGCGAGCCGGCGACGTTCAGCGTCAGGTGAATCGGCTTGGCAGGCAGGCCGGCAATCCGAGCATCGTTGATCACGCCTTGCCCCTCACCTTCGGTCTGTGCTTTGCCATCGACGATCGTGACACGCAGGTTTGCCTGGCCGGTCAAGCGTCCCTGGATCTGGGATGGCAAGGACCAGCTCTTGGGCAAACGGGCCAGGTCCAGCCGCCGAACCTCGATCGCGAATTGCAATTGCGCCGGGGCGTCGCGGAAATTCAGGTCGCCATTGGTCTCGATTTCTCCTCCCGCCGTCTGGCCGCGCACATCCCGGAGCTGGACGATTTGGTTCTCGATAACCAGGTTGCCTCGGGCCTGATCCGCCTCCAGGCGAATGGCCGTGACATGTACGCGCGTCGCCTTTGGAGCGAGGGTCACGCGATAGTGCACCTTGTCGGCTGCCGGATCGAGACGGAACGTGCATTCGACCGGCGTATCGCCCTCGATCTGGACTTGTTGCCAGACCTTGGGCGCCACGAATGGTAATCGGTCCAGCATTGCCTGCGTGAGGTGCACGTGCGGAGTCTTGAGCGCGAGGGAGCTGCCGCTGGCACGGTCCAACATGCCTTGCAAATCCCAAACACCCCAATAGGGATCGATTATTTTACCTTCCAGGACCAGACGGCCATCGTCGTCGTGGATCGCGGCATCGATACCGGTGATGACCATATCGGTTCGGCCTTCCTGGCGCAAGGTGAGCTGACCGTGCGCGAGGTGCATGGCCGGCAGGGTCTTGCCTGCGGTCGTGCTCAAGGGCAAGCGCGTGACCAAGTGTCCCTTCGTGTCGAAACGGAGAGTAACGGCTGCTCCCCGCAGTGTCAGTGTGTGCGGCAGAGCCTCGTCCCCAAGCAAGCTCAACGCAGGCATCTCGGCCTGCATGTCCTGAATGACGGCCCAGGGGGGATCCGTAGGCTCCGCCTGAGATTCGTACAGCTGCACTTCCGACGCCGAGCTGTGGTGCAGTCCAATTTGCATTCGGGCCACTTGCACGGGGCCGCCAGACAGCGCTTGCAAACGCGAGGTGAGCAGGCCCAGGGCATGCGCTGAAGCCAGATACTGCCGTGTGGCCACGGCGAGGAGGACCAGACAAACGGCGACGGTCAGCAGGATGACGAGAGCACGCCGGACACGCCTCATGATGGACCTCCAACGGCCGCACGGTCTTCAGCCTAGAGTTCTTCGTGCAAAGTGCTACCCCCTTTCGATGGATCCCGGCCCATGGGCTGTTGACACTGGCGCTCAAGGAGGCGCTGCTTTCTCATTGCCTGCGGACTTTGCTCCTTGCCCCGACTTCTGTTCTCGGTCGAGGAGCGCAGTGGTCAACTCGCCAATCGCTTCACACAATTCGCGAACCGCGAGCTTGGGATCGTTGCGGAACTGGGCCGACTTGACGAGTCGCTGCGCGAACAGCAACCGGTCCACATACGCGGTCGGTCTTTGTATCTCGGCCATGGACTACTCCTTCCGGCTGGCTGAACCGCGGGAGGCGGTACAAGGGATGGAAACGGCCGCACTTGCTGGGTGCCGCGTGACGAGGAAGAGCGGGAGCCGTCCGGCCGAGCTACTCCGCTTCGCCCGCCCGGTAGTTTAGCTCGGCGGACACAATGCGAGCCAGTAACTGAATGATGTGCTGCTGGCGCTCCGAGCCGTCCAGGTGCCCCTTGGCGATCTCATCGATTTCCGGCACCAGGACGCGCAGACTGGCCCAGAGCTGGTCCCGCGCGGCCGTCGCTTGTATCTGATCGGGATCCATCTTCGGGTCCTCAAACGGGAGAACGCGGCCACCGGCACCAACGGCATGCCGATGAGGGCCATGAAGAGATTGTACATCCGGCGGCAGCGTGGGAAAAGTAAAGGCAAGCACGCGTCCCGGAAACCTTCGTGTCGGGACGCGGTGCTTGCCCTGGCTGGCATTCTTGGCGATGCTTTCGGCGCTGGATCTAAACCAAGGCCGCGACGCCGACTTCGCGCCGCAGCGCCTCCGCCTTGTCGGTGCGCTCCCAGGTGAAATTCGGCAACTCGCGCCCGAAATGGCCGTGCCGGGCCGTCTCGCGATAAATCGGCCGGCGCAGGTTCAGCGTTTCGATGATGCCGCGCGGCGTCAGCCGGAAGTGCTTGCGGATGAGATCGATGATCTGTTCATCGGTCAAGCCGTGCGCCGTGGTGCCGTTGGTGCTGACCCAGATATTGAGGGGATCCGGATAGCCGATGGCGTAAGACAGCTGGACTTCGCATTGCGACGCCAGGCCGGCTTTGACGATGTTCTTGGCGATATACCGGGCCAGGTAAGCCGCGGAGCGGTCCACCTTGGTTGGATCCTTGCCGCTGAACGCACCGCCGCCGTGCCGCCCACGGCCCCCATAGGTATCGACGATGATCTTGCGCCCGGTCAGGCCGCAATCGCCGTGGGGACCGCCTTCCAGGAAGCAGCCGGTCGGATTGATGTGGCAAACAATGGCCTCGTCGTCCACGGTGTCCGCGGCCCCGGGCGCGATCAGTTGGATCTTACCCTTGATCAGATCCGGCCGTTCGGCCTGGAGCGTGGGCAGGATCAGCTTGTCGATGAGCACGCGACGAGCTTCATCCGAGAAGTATTCCCGGTCGCCCTTCTTGACCACCACGCTGGTGTCGTGCTGGGTCGAGAGGACGATGGTATGGATGCGGTGCGGCGTGCCGTCGGCCAGGTATTCCACCGTCACTTGGCTCTTGGCATCGGGGCGCACGAATTTCAGGTCGCCGCTGCGGCGCAGGCGGGCGTGGTTTTCCACGAGGCGATGGGCCAGGAAGATCGGCAACGGCATCAAGGTGTGGGTTTCATCGCAGGCAAAGCCGAACATCATGCCCTGATCGCCGGCCCCGCCGGTGTCGACGCCCATGGCGATGTGCGGCGACTGCTTGTGCAGGTGGCACTCGACTTTGCACGTATCGGCAGCGAAGCCGATGGTCGGATCGACGTAACCGATCTCGCGGACGGTATCGCGGACCAGGCGATCGACCACGGTGGGCGTCAGGTCGGCCCGCGTGGTAATTTCGCCGGCCACGACCGCCAGGTCCGTGGTGACCAGTGTCTCGCAGGCGACGCGACTGGTAGGATCGGCCGCCAGACAAAAGTCCAGCACGGCATCGCTGATTTGGTCGGCCACCTTATCGGGATGGCCCATGGAGACAGATTCGCTGGTGAACAAGTATCGGTCCGCACTCACGTAATGATTCCTCATTGCAAAGGGAAAAAATGCCGGCACCGGCCTCCACCTTGGCAAAGGATTATAGGATTGGAGTGGTGTGGAGTGCAACTACAACCGGCGCCGATTGGAATGGCCGTTGTTGACCCGGATGGGAAAACCTCCGCAAATGGATGTAGGCCTGCGCCTGGCTAACGGCTCGGCCGGCCCGAGTTGGCCTGGATGTTTATTATCCGGATCTGCGCCGATCTTGTGGAATTACTCGGAGCCCTAGCCAAAGCAGTGCAGGACGCGCAATCTAAAATTCTCGAAGTTGGTCATCCCATAAGCGCGCCAGAGGATCGCCCGCAGGCCATGGTTGAGCCCTTCCGTTCGG